>JBAVMZ010000295.1:0-22792 GCA_049690595.1 Occallatibacter sp.
CAAGTCGACGCGACCAACAGGGAGCGGCGACCCTGCACCAAGCCCAATAGGCCACACCAACTCTGGTTTCGCTCTAAGCAAGGCGCCCGCGCAACGCAAATCGCCGGCGCACTCCTGAAGCGAATCCACCGGGTTTCTTTTCGGCTTGCGCCTGCCGTGTGTTGAGCGGAAAGCGCCGGGTGCCCCCCGCGGCGCGTGCCTCAGATCTTGAGAAAGATCCTGCGGCGATAGAGCCAGTAGACCGGCAGAAGACAGACGCCGACAAACAGCACTGAATACAACATGGATACAAATGGTGGCGGTCCGAGCCACCTCGGCAGCAGACCATAGAGGAACGCTTGCAGATTCCTGGCCCCTGGAGTGGGAATCGCCGACAGGCCGATGGCCAGGAGTTCCGACAGAATATACGCAGTCAGCGCGTTGGTTCCGAATGCCAGACTAAATGTGATTCCGCGGCGCAGTCTCGGCGGGCCGTCGACGCACCAAAAGACCAGCGCCCACGCCGCCATGCAGATGCCGGCCGTGAACAGCGTGTAGGAGCTCGTCCAAAGACGCTTGTTCAGCGGCAGCCAATGCGACCAGCAGAGTCCGCAGCCGATGAAGAAGGCTCCCGCGCCGAGCAGAGCGACGCAGCGACGCTGGATTGAGCCGCTGGCCTGAAGCAACGAAGCGGAGAGAACCCCCAGGAGCGTGGTTGCCACTGCGGGAATGGTGCTGAGCAGTCCCTCGGGATCGTAGAACGAGCGATGGTAAAGATGCGCTGGCGGGAGCAGCCAGCGGTCGAGCCATGCGGGAAGATTGCCAACAGGATCGAGCAGCGGCAGATTCACGCCCGGCATTCCGAATCCCGGAACCGGCACATGCGCCAGCAGCCACCAGTAGCCGGCCAGAGCAAGAGCCGCGGCGGAGGCGCTGGCCGCGATACCGCCTCCCAGGTACACAGCGCTGCCAATCGCATAACAGAGCGCGATACGCTGCATGACCCCGAAGTAGCGGAGCTCGCCGAGGTGAAAGCCGGGCAGTGCATTCAGAACCAGACCGATTGCGAAGATCGTCAGCGATCGCCGCAGCACCTGCATCAGAATCGACCGGCGCGAGGCTCCGCGCATCAGGCGGGTGCGCAAGGCAAGCACAATCGATGCGCCGACGATGAAGAGAAACGAGGGGAAGACCACGTCCGTGAGCGTGCAGCCGTTCCACGCCGAGTGCCTCAATTGCGCGTAGGAGACATCGCCGTCGCCGGCGTTGTTCACCAGAATCATCAGCGCGACGGTGAGGCCGCGCAACACGTCGAGTGAAAACAGCCGATGCGGGCTCGGCGCCCTGCCTTCGACCGAGGCCGTCTGCGCTCCGGTGGACGGTGGGATGGCGGATACGGGCTCTGTCGCCACGGACGGAAATCCTCCGGGTTGCGGAACGGTTGGGGTTCGTGGTTTCCCAGGTCCCCGATAAGGCCGGGGGACCTCGGGCACCCGGCTTCGGCGCAACTTCGCGCGGTCAAAGACATGATCAGGTCTTGGAATCCTCGTCCGTTCTCCAAAAAAAAGAGGGACCTGCTTGTCGCAACAGATCCCCGGAGACCAAGCGAAGCAATTGTGCGAGGAGAAAACGGAGTTTGTGGCGAAGCCGGCCGGTGGGACTCCCATGCGTGCAAGCGGCTTTGCGGGATTCGCCCACGCCGGCGGTGTGGTTGGCGAAGCTGCGAGGGGCCTTACGGCCTCGCAGCTTCGCTCATCGCACGCTCAGAAGGAGAACTTGAAGGCGAACTCGATGGTTCTCGGCTCGTAGGCGGGCGAGTTCCACGGCGGATTCGGCGTGGAGTTGATCTGGCCCGGGTTGGAACCGGTGATATCGTTGTTCGGCGTGCTGAAGTTGGGATGGTTGACGAAGTTGAAGGCGTCGGCGCGCAGTTGGACGTTGTAGCGCTCCAGGAAGCGGGTGTTCTTCTGCAGGCTCATGTCCCAATCGAAGTAATTGGGGCCGCGCAGCAGGTCGTAGCCCGAGTTGCCGTAGTTCGCGCCGCAGAGCACGTTGCCGTGGGAGTCGGTGATCGATGGGCAGGTGAAGGCGGCGGGGTTGAACCACTGGGCGTGGGTCTTGTGGGAGGGATAGATGGATACCCCGGGCACTCGGTTGGCGCGTCCGCTGACCAGGCCGGGATAATCGGTGGAGCCGGAGGCGTCGAAGGTCACCGAGAAGGGCTGACCGGTCTGTGCGTTGACCAGGCCGGAGATCTGCCAGCCGCTGACGATGCTGCTGACGGTGGAGTTGGTGTCGTGCAGCAGGGCCTTGCCCTTGCCGATGGGCAGCTCGTAGGAGTAGTTGACCTGCAGGACCTGCGGAGTGATGCCGCCGATCGGGCCGTAGGAGTCTTTCGGGAACTTGCCGGAGGGATCGTTGATGTTCTCCGTGCCCAGCACGCGCGACCACTGATACTCGGCGCCGAAGGCCAGACCGTGGGAGTAGCGCTTGTGCGCGCCCACCTGCAGCGAGTTCATGGTGGAGTGGAAGATCGGATCGATGTAGTAGGGGATCGATCCGAGCAGAGGAATCGGCCGCCAGTTCTGCTGAGGCTGGGTGAGGATGGGCTCGCCCAGATTGAGATCCGGAGCGATGTCGCCGTTGCCGTCGAAGTTGTTCTGCTTCAGGTTGTGCTGGCCCACGTAGCCAACGCGCACCTCGACACCGAACGGGAACTCGTGTTCGAGCGCGAGGTTGTACTCCTCGGTGTAGGGGGTCTTCAGCGGGTGCTCGGCGTTGACCGAGGTGTTTCCCGCGTACTGTCCAGTGCCCGAGAAGGCATTGCTCATGGTGAAGGCGTTGGCGTAGGTGGTCGAGTTGGTGAACGTGGCGTTGTCGATGAACGGAGCGCTGCCCCACATATTGCCCATGTAGGAAGCCGGCAGCAGGTTGTAGTAGAGACCGAAGGCGCCGCGAACGACTGTATTGTGGACCGGCTCCCAGGCAAAGCCCAGGCGGGGCGCGATGTTGGTGTCCGGGCGGCCCAGGTAGCTGAAGGGGTTGTTCGAGAGGTGGGCATCGGAGGAGAGCGTCAGCAGCCCGGCGTTCGACAGCAACTGCTGATCGTAGGGAATGACGCTCTTCGGATACGAGCTGCCGAAGACCACCACCTTCTGGATATTCGGATCCCAGAGAGAGGCATCGTTGTAGGGACCGACGGAGAACCATTGCAGGTCGTAGCGCACGCCCACGTTCACGGTCAGGTTGGGAAGAACCTTCCAGTCGTCCTGAACGTACCAGGCCCACTGGCTCGAGATGTTGCGGGTGACAACCGAGGCCGGCGCGCCCTGCTGCACGGTCTTGGGCAAGCCGAGCAGGAAGTCGGCGAAGGCCCATTCGGCGCCGGAGACAGAGCTCTGCGAACCTTGCGTGTACTGGCCGTTGAAGTTGAACGCTCCGTGCTCCGGTGAAACGGCGGAGACGTTCCAGTGGTTGTCGTAGAGGTACCCGAAACCGGCCTTGAGGGTGTGCTTGGCCAGGATCTTGGTCAGCGAGGTGTTGATCTGGCCAGCCTGCTCCAGATCGTGCGAGCCGCTCTCGCCGGTGGAGGTGATGTTATCGATATTCAGGTGCGGCGCGCCCTCGATGTACTGGGGAGCGAGGCCGGGAATGATGGTCTCCCACCGCGTGCCCACGTTCTGCGGAGCGCGAAAGATGGGCAGGTGGAAGAAGCTGCCGTTGGTGTCGAGGATCATCGACGGGGACAGGGTGTGGGTCCAGCCCAGGATGGAGTTGGTGTTCTTTTCGCCGTCACCCGAGCGGCCACCCTGCAGGCTGTCGGTTCCCACTGTCGGGTTCGGGCCGTAGTGCGCGATCAGGAGGGTTCCGCGAAGCTGGTCTTTGGGCCCCAGCTTGTGGTCCATGTGCAGCGAAAAGCGGTTCGAGTCGCTGTCGTAGTTGATCAGCTCGTAGGTGTTGGTGCCCACACCGTCCTTGGTCGGCAAGGGCATCAGCTTCTTCATCAGGGCCTGCGAGACCGTGCTCAGGCGCTGGCTCGGAATCACGTTGCCCGAAAACGGCTGGCCGGTTGACGGATCGATGACGCAGAAGTAAAGCGGCGACGCCGAGGGCGTGCAGGAACCGCTGGGATTGAGGAAGGCGCTGAAGTCGCCCCCGCGCATCGCCTTGGTCGGCTGTTGCGTGCTCGAGGCCGCGGCCTGGTTCAGACGGAAACCCTCGTAGGAGACGAAGAAGAAGGTCTTGTCCCTGCCGTTGTAATGGGGCAGGATCAGCGGGCCGGAGAAGTTGCCGCCGAACTCGTTGCGTTCGTAGGTCGGCCGCGGGCTTCCGCCCTCATAGTAGTACTTGGCCTGCGTGCCCTTGGAGCGGTTGTACTCGAGCAGCTCGCCGTGGAGGGCGTTGGAGCCGCTGGCGCTGACGACGATGACCTGGGTGGGCTGGCCGAACTCGGCCGGAGCGCCAGTGGCCAGAACCTTGAACTGAGAGATGGCGTCCAGCGAAGGGACCTCGGGCTCGGCGCGCTGCAGGGTGATCTCGGCGTTCGTCACGCCGTCCAGCGTGCTGCCCAGACCGCCGTAGGAGTTGCGGCTGCCGGTGCCGGCGGCGAATGTCTCGCCGCGGGTGGCCAACTGGTCCTGCGGGCCAACGCCCTGGACGCCGGGCGCCTGGGCGATCAGGCCCATCAGGCCCAGACGGCCGTTCAGCGGGGCGTTCTGGATTTCCACCGAGTCGATCACCTGGCCGATGGAGGATTCTTCGGTTTGCAGAAGCGGTGGCGCCTCTGTCACCTCAATGGTCTCGCCCGTCGCGCCAACCGCCAGTTGGGCGTTGACCGCAACGATCTGGTCGATCTGAAGGGTGATGCCGCTCTGCTTGAAGTTCTTGAACCCGCTCTTGGAAACGGTAACGGTGTATGGGCCGGGCGGCAGATTCGGGATGGTGTAGCTTCCGACGTCCGAGGTCGTGGTGACGTGGGTCGCATTGGTTCCCATCTCAAGGGCGGTGACAGACGCTCCCGGAACACCGGCTCCGGTCTGGTCCGTCACCGTACCGGTGATGGAACCAGTGATGCCCTGCGCGGATGCGCCGGGTGCTGCAACCAGGCAGAGGATGACAACCAACCCGACGGCAAGCAGCATCGTCCGATTGATAGTGAGCTTATCCTTCCTGGGAAAAACCGATTTCGATTGACTCATCTTCGTTTCGCCTCACGCAAATTGAAGTCGTGGAACTGCGTCCCCGTTGTACGGGAGGGGGTTCGTAGTTGTGCGTCGAGTATTCGGCCAGGTCTGGAGGGCGGCAAGTATTTTCACGGTGCTGACTGTGCTTCACCGTGAAAAACGCACTCAACCTGTTGATTCCTAAGGCCGACGGATGAGTCTCAGTTGGAAGGAATCTTGCGCAGGGGATGCCAGCAGACGATGGCTGGGTTGTAAGAGGCGCCGTTCATGCTGCCCGTGGATAAGAGCAATTCGAAATTCGGGATGGCGCCGGCGTTTCCTCCAATCTTCTGGAGAAATTGCGCAAAGGCGGGGCTGGTCAGGAATTCGGCTGCCGCCTCGGTGCCCGGCTTACTGGTGCCTTCCACCAGCAGAACACGCCCTGCCCGATCAAGGCCGGGAAGGTAGACCACGACTCCGTAGGCGCGGCTGGTCTCCGCTGTGTCGGTCGTGTTCTCCACATAAAGCGCCTGTTCGCCAGCGCCAGGCGTGAGATTGCGGACCACGTTGTGTCCCGTGGCAAAGTCGTGATCCACATCGAAGTCGAAGGCGGAACTGAACAACTCCAGCCAGGGATTCGACCGGGGTCCGCCGATCAGAATGGCGTTGGCATCCTTGAGTTCCTTCAGGCTGAGATCGCGCGCGTAGCGAATCTGGCCGCGCTCGTGCACGGCTTCTCTCACCTGCCCGAGATGCGCCACCAGGTTGAGGTCGGCCATATTCGTGTATTGGCTCGAGACCAGGTTTCGCCACAAGGCTTGGTCCACGGCTGCGGGCGCCTGCAGATAGTCCTTATTGATATAGGAGTGAAGATGGACCGGCTTGCCGGACAACTGCTCCAGGAGCACGAGAGTGCTGTCGGATGGAACAATCAGCGTAGGCCTGTCCGAACGGAAGAGGGACGACCAGAACGCCGCAACCGCCGGGGACTCCGGCGCCTGCTCCGGCGCCTTCTGCTCACGTCCGCGATAGAAGGCCAGCAGAGCGGCGCCGACGATCAGCACACCGGCAACGACAAAAACAAGCCTGGGCAGCATCCGCGAAACAGGACGCTCAACTGGAAGCGGGATGGGAACTGGCGCTGCCGCGGGGAGCACGGGTGCAGGGCTCTGAACTTCACGGCGCTCGAAAGAGGGCACATACGAGCCCTTGGGAATTGAGAGAACAAAGGGCTCCTGCCGCCCAACCGTGGAGAAGTACTCTTCCAGCCGTTGGCGGAGGAATCTCGCCTGGGAACGCACAATGCTGTCTTCGCCAACGTGGTAGCCCGGCCGCCGGCCGAAGACCTCGGTGCCGATGCGCTGTTCGTTGATGGCGTCGGCGTGACCGGCGAAGTACTGGTCGCAGATGAACTTCAGGAATGCGGCAAGCCGATGGGACTTCAAAAAAAGATCGGAAGCGAGCACCCGGGCGGCCAATTGACGTTGCTCGCCGGCAGGAATCTTTTCTCCTGTATTCTCCTGCATTTTCCCGCCCTCACCCAGGGACAGCTTCACGGCAATTCACGGTGAAACACGCGGGAATAGCTGTGAAAAACATTGCCGCACACTTCGTCCGCTCCTCATTATAGGACGCGTCACCTGCTGGACGCGAAGCAGAGTCGACCCGAATGGGGCACGTCAAGGGATGAAGTTGCGCTTTCTGCAGTGCGTTACGCTTCTGGCCTCCACGTTCGTCGCTTATGCGCAGAGCACGACGGCAAATGAGGGGGGCAAGAGCGGGGAGTTTATCCCGCGGATGGTGGACCCGTCGATCGACGAGCCGGGCCAGCCCTTCTCCTATCCCAGCCGGCCCACGGATCAGCTCAGCGTGATGTACTCGACCTCCGGAGCCGAGATCACGCCGGAGGGCTACCTGTACACCAGCTTCGGCGAACTGATGTTCTTCATCGGCATCGATCGCGCCCCGGTGAACCAGCGCATCCGCACCCTCCAGGACGGATACCTGCCGGTCTTTACGTACAGCATCACCCACGACGGACTCCAATACCGCTTCACACTCTTCGCGGCGTCTCTCGGTCCCGAGCAAAACGGCCGGGACGTGCTCAACTTCGTGCGCGTCGAAATCGCAAACCCAGGAGCCGAGAAGCGGCAGGGCTTCCTGACCACGGCCTGGAGATACCAGGGAGAGCAGGCCACCCCGTTCCCCACCGGTGACGATCGCTTCCGCCGCCCCGAGACGGGCAAGCGGCCCGGCGATCACGAGCATCCCGGAGAACCCTTCAATCCGCGCTCGGCTTACACCGTGCGGGAAAACGCCTATCTGCGCGACGGCAAGGCCATCTACTTCTTCCCCGCCTCGCCCCGCCCCCAGCTCACGGCCAGCTATCGCGACTACTACAATCGCAGCGAGCACGACAGCGCGGCGATCGTCGTCCAGCCCACCACGCCCATGGCGGCGGCCGAGTACCAGGTCGTTGTGCCGCCCGGCGCCACGCGTGTGCTCGACTTCAAAATCCCCCTGCTCCCGATCCCCGCAACCGACTTGAGCGCGCTGCACGCCGTTGCCCAGGCGGACTTCGACGACCGCCGCGCCCAGGTGACCCAATTCTGGAACGCCAAGCTCTCGCGCGGCATGCAAATCACCACGCCGGAACAAAAGGTCAACGATACCTATCGAACCAGCCTGGTGAATACGCTCGCCGCCCTGAACAAGGTCGGCAACGACACCATTCAAACCATCAACCAGTTCCAGTACCACGCGTTCTACCTGCGCGACTCCGCCGACTTCGTCCGCATGTACGACACCTCGGGCTATCCCGAAATTGCCCGCGCCATCGTCGACTTCTTCCCCAACCGCCAGCAGCCGGATGGCAACTTTCTTTCCCAGCCCGGCCAATACGACGGATGGGGCGAGGCTCTCTGGACCTACGGCGAGCACTACCGCATGACCCACGACCGGGCCTTCGCCGCGGCGGTCTACCCGCGCACGCAGCGCGCCGTGGCATGGCTGGAGAACGCCATGGCCGCGGACCCGCTGCACATCGTGCCCGCGACCGATGTGCGCGACAACGAGTACATCCCTGGACACCTGACCGGCTACAACTTCCTGGCCCTCGACGGCCTGCAGGCCGCCGTGCTCATGGCCCGCGACCTGGGGCACAGCGACGACGAGCGCCGCTATTCCTCGCTCGAACAGCAGCTGCGCGCGAATTTCATGAAGCAGTTGGACAGGGCCACGGCGCAAACCGGTGGCTACATTCCTCCCGCCCTCGACGGAAACATGGGCGGTACGGACTGGGGCAACCTGCTCTCGGTCACGCCCGAGCAGCAACTCTCTCCCTTCGACCCGCGCGTGACCGCCACTCTGCGCTACACACAGGCGCGCTACGAAGAAGGGCTGACCACCTATCGCCAGCCCGGCGAGGGAACCTACCTGCACCACTACCTGACCATCAAGAACACACTCACCGAGCTGATTCGCGGCGAGCAGCAGCAGGCCATCCGCGAGTTCTACGCCGAACTGCTGCACACCAGCTCGACGAATGCCGGGTGGGAGTACTCGATCCGCCCCTGGGGCGATCGCGACTTCAGCGGCAATCTGGCCCCGCACGGATGGTTTGCCGCGGAGTACCGCAATCTGCTGCGCAACATGATGGTGCGCGAGGAGGGCTCCACGCTGCATCTGCTCTCGGCGGTCTCGCCCGCGTGGATCGGCGCGGGAAAGGCCATCCATGTTCATCGTGCCGCCACCTACTTCGGCCAGTATGGATTCGACCTGGCAATGCCTTCGGAGACGGAAGCTGCGCTGACACTTACTCCGAACTTCGTGGCCGGCTTCGCTCCCGAAACGATCGTGCTGCACCTGCCCTGGTTCCTGCAGCTCACCTCGGTTTCGGTCGATGGCAAACCTGTCGCGGTTCCCAACGATGGCGCAATCCGGCTCGATCCGGACAGCCGGTCGGTCACGCTGCGATGGAAGCGGAATCCCCTGCCTTCCGATCTGCCGGCAAATTACGACGATGCGGTGGCGCGATTCAAGCAGGAGTACCAGCGCCGCTTCGACCAGTTGACCCGAGGCACGGGCGACGCATCGGAACCCGCCTCGGCGAGCAAGTAAGATCGTAGCGGGAAAGGATGCGCATTCGGCGACAGCTCGCACTTGCCGTTCTGCTTTCCGCGGCCTCGCTTTGCGCCTGCGTGCGGATGCCCGCCCAGGCGTTTCCGCACAGCACGCTGGTCGAGTTGGACCGGCCCGCCGCGGCCGGCAGCTTCCCGCTGGTCCGCGCGGGTCAGGCAGCGCCCATCTATCTCGACCCTCGCGAGGCTGACACGCTCGGCGCGGCTGTCGAGGCCTTCGCCTCCGACGTAGAAAAAGTGACCGGCCAAAGGCCGCAAATCCTCACCTCAGCGCGGGAGCCGCTTCCGCCCAACGTCGTTCTGGTCGGCACCATCGGCCACTCGCAGCTCATCGACCGCCTGCGCCAGGCGCACGCCATCTCCACCGCCGCAATCGAAGACAAATGGGAGAGCGCCGTCATCACCGTTGTGCCTCGGCCCCTCCCCGGCGTCCGGCGGGCGCTGGTGATTGCCGGCAGCGACCGGCGCGGCGCGGCGTTTGCGCTGTTCGCGCTTTCGCGGCAGATGGGGGTCTCGCCGTGGGCATGGTGGGCCGATGTTCCCGTTGCCCATCGCGACGCCGTCGCCGTAATCGCGCGCAACGAAATCCAGCCCGAGCCATCGGTCAAGTATCGCGGCATCTTCCTCAACGATGAGGACTGGGGACTGCGGCCCTGGGCAACGAAGAAGATGGACCCCGAGCTCGGCAACATCGGGCCGCGCACCTACGCGCGCGTCTTCGAGCTCCTGCTGCGCCTTCATGCCAACTCGCTGTGGCCCGCCATGCATCCCGGCACGCTCCCCTTCAATGCCGTGCAGGAAAATGCGCGCCTGGCCGATCGCTGGGGCATCGTGATGGGCTCGTCCCACTCCGAGGCGCTGCTGCGCAACAACGTGGGGGAATGGAACGAAAAGACCGACGGGCCGTGGAACTACCAGGCCAATCGCGCCGCCATCGACGCCTACTGGAACCAGCGCCTCGAAGAGAATGGCAGGTACGAGAACTTCTATACCATCGGCATGCGCGGCGTGCACGACACTGGGCTCGAAGCCACCGGAAGCACCGAAGACAAAGCGCGGCTGGTGGAGAAGGTCATGGCCTCGCAGCGGGCCATGCTGGCCCGGCACGTAAATCCGAATCTCGGCAAAGTGCCGCAGGTGATCTGGCTCTACAAGGAGTCGCTGGAGCTGTACCGGGTGGGCATGAAGGTGCCCGACGACGTCACGCTCGGCTGGACGGACGACAACTACGGCTACATCCGCCAGCTTCCAACCGCCGATGAGCAGCGCCGCTCCGGCGGTTCCGCCGTCTACTATCACGTCTCGTACTGGGGCTTCCCGCACGATTATCTCTGGCTGTGCACCACGCCGCCGGCTCTCATCCGCGAGGAGATGACCAAGGCATACGACCACCATGCGCGGCGCGAGTGGATTCTGAATGTGGGCGACCTCAAGCCCGCCGAGGCCGACATCGACTACTTCCTCGAACTGGCATGGAACGAGCCGGCCATGGCGTCGATCGATCAGCGGACATTCCTTGAGCGCTGGGCAGCAGAGCAGTTTCCGCCGTCGTTCGCGCCCGCGATTGCGGCGGCGATGGACGAGTACTACCGGTTGAACTTCATCCGCAAGCCGGAGTTCATGGGCTTCAACGGCTACAACGACGGCATTCGCCGCACTGCCTTCAATCCCCTGGCATGGCCCGGCGGAGACACCTATGGACAGAACGGCGCGCGCATGGATGCCTGGGACCGGCTCGCTCATCGCCAGGCCGCAATTGGAGAGAAGCTCCCGCCCGCCTGGCGCAGCGCGTACTTCGAGCTGGTGGGCTATCCCATTGAAGCCTCGGCGGCGCAGAATCGCAGGTTCCTCTTCACCGACCGCAGCTTTCTCGACGCTTCCCTGCATCGCGATGCGCAGCGCGAAGCCGATGCAGCCCAGGCGCAGGCGGCCTACCGGCAGATTCAAACTCTCACTGCGGAATACAACCACTTGGAAGCCGGCAAATGGGACGGTATCATGTCCAGCGCGCCTCGCGATCGCGAAGTCTTCAAGATGCCAGCCTTGGCAACAGCCGATGCCGATGCGCCGCTACCCGCGTCGTGGACTCCGGATCGCTCGCGCACGCCTGCGCCGCCCTCCGGAGAGAGCGGCTTCGTCGAGCAGCACCGCACGGTTTCGATTAACGCCGCGCACTTCGCACGGCGCTTCGACGGAATCCCAGCGCAATGGCGGGTGATGCGCGATCTTGGCATCTCCGACGGAGGTTCGGTGGTTTACGGTTCGCCCGGAGCCCTCGCCAATCTCCCGGAAACAGCCACGCCTCCAGCGCGCCCGCCGTGGGTCGAGTACGAGTTCACGACCACCAGCACCGGCCCGGCAACTCTTGCGCTTTACCTGTTGCCGGCCTTCCCCATCGACGCGCGCCATCGGCTGCGCTTCGCCGTCTCCATCGACGGCGCGTCCTCGCAGATTCTTGACGCCGCCGGCTCCGGCGAGTGGCGGGAAGGCAACGCGCCCACGTGGGAAGCCAACGTGCTTCGCAATGCGGCGATTCTCAGCCTGCCTGCACCCGCGCTCGAACCCGGCCGGCACACCGTGCGGTTGAGCTACATCGATCCCGGCGTCGTCTTCGAACACCTGGTGCTCAGCTTTCCCGGCCCCCCCCCGGCGTACCCCGTGCCTCCGGAAACGACAAATTAACCTGCGGCCTTCCCCGTTTCGGGCAGATGCTGCGCGGAGTACCCATGGTGCAACGCCCTGCCGCAACGGCGCGGAGGTCCGGGTGCGGTCCCGCAGCGATCTCCGGGTCCACCGTTGCGCTTCAGCGCAACTCCTTTGTCCCTGTCGCGGACGACACTTCGAAATCCGCCTCCTGATCCGCCAGGGAACTGCCACCAATCCATACCGTGTAGTGTGTTGCTTCCATGGTGGGTGTGTTCTCGTTGCCGATGAAGGATAGCTCGTTGAAACTCAGAGGGAAGGTGACCTGCTTCGACTCGCCGGGAGCGAGGGTGACACGCTGGAATCCCTTGAGGCTTCTCACCGGCTGTTCTAGGCTTGCGCCCAGATTGCGAACGTAGCATTGCACCACTTCCGTCGCCACGCGGTCGCCGGTGTTGGTCAGGGTCGCCGTTGCTTCCAGAAGAGCCGTCGTCCGGTTGGCGAGCGCCTGCTGCAATGAGATGGAGGCTTTTGACACCTTCACGTCGCGGTAAGAGAAGCTGGTGTACGAAAGTCCGTGGCCGAAGGGGAAGAGCGCGCTGTTGGGCATGTCAATGTAACGGGAGAGAAACCGGTCCTCACCCGTGGGCGGCTTGGAGAGATCGACTCCGGTGGCCGGGCGGCCGGTGGGGAACTGGTTGTAGTAGAGCGGCTCCTGGCCCACGGCGCGGGGGAAGCTCATGGGTAGCTTGCCGCTGGGGGCGACGTCTCCGTAGAGCACATTGGCGATGGCGTGGCCCGCCTCGGTTCCGGGGAACCAGGTTTCGACGATGGCGGGAACGTGGCTGGCGACCCAGCCGAGAACCAGGGGACGGCCGGAGAAGACCAGCAGGACAACCGGCTTGCCAGTGGCTACGACCTCTTCAAGAAGCTGCTGCTGGCTGCCGGGCAGGTCCAGGTTTGCGCGCGAGCCGCCTTCGCCGCTCATCATCCCCGATTCCCCGAGCGCTAGCACGGCCACATCGGCCGAGCGGGCAGCTTCAATCGCTGCAGCAAATCCGTCGCGCGAGGTATCGTCGATTCCGGTTCCCTTGGCGTAGAGCAGGGCGCCTCCAGTTTGGCGCGCCCGCTCTTCGAAGGCCTGCTTGAGGGTGACAATCTCGTGCTCGTTGCCGGCGCCTCCCCAGGCGCCCACCATCTCCGCCGCATCGTCGGCAAGCGGCCCAATCAGCGCCACGCGCTTGCGCCCCGGCGAAAGCGGCAGCAACGGCGCGCCGTCCGCCAGGCGGTTGTTCTGGAGCAGAACCAGGGACTCTTCCGCCGCCTTGCGTACAAGCGGCCGGTGCTCGGCCACTGCGGAGGTGACCTCAGGCCCTTCCGCATAGGGATGCTCGAAGAGGCCGGTTGCGAACTTGACGCGCAGGACGCGGCGCACGGCTTCGTCGATTACCTGCATCGAGACCTTGCCGCTGCGAACCAGTTCCGGCAACTGCGTGTCGTAGTAGTGCGACATCATGTCCACGTCGACGCCGGCGGTAAGGGCTTTGCGGGTCGCGGTCGCGGGGTCGAGCGCGATTCCGTGGTGGGTCAGTTCCATCACGGCGGTGTAGTCGCTGACGACGAATCCGTTGAAGCCCCATTCGCCGCGGAGAACCTTGCCAAGGAGAAATGGGTTGGCGCTTGCCGGCACGCCGTTGAGCGAGTTGAAGGCGCTCATCATGGTGGCGGCGCCGGCCTGGACCGCGGCCTGGTAGGGCGGCAGGTAGATCTGGCGCAGGGTGATTTCCGACATGTCCGTGGTGTTGTACTCACGGCCTGCCTCGGCGGCGCCATACGCTCCGTAGTGCTTGACGGAGGCGGCAACGCGGCCGGGTTGGGTCAGGTCGTCGCCCTGATAGCCGCGGATATAGGCCCGCGCCATGGCGGAGCCCAGGTACGGGTCCTCGCCGGCGCCTTCGGCGGTCCGGCCCCAGCGCGGGTCGCGGCTGATGTCGACCATTGGCGAGTAGAACCAGCGGACACCCGCGGTCGAGGCCTCTTCCGCGGAGATGCGGGAGACGGCGGTCACCATCTCCGGATCGAAGCTGGCAGCCAGGCCGAGCGGGATCGGGTAAATGGTGCGGTAGCCGTGGATGACGTCGGCGCCGAAAAGCAGCGGGATGTGCAGACGGCTCTTTTCCACCGCCAGGTGCTGGTAGGTGTTGGTCCGCTGGGCGCCGACGGTGTTGAGCATGGAGCCAAGCTGGCCCGTCGCGGCCAGCGCCATGGCATTCACATGGGCCGCCTCCGGATTTGCCGCGGCCAGCGCAGACGGCTTACCGGCGTCCTTCGCCGCTGTCTCCGGTGTGGCCGCCGCGTCGCCCGTGTCGCCGTACTGCACCAACTGGCCAATCTTCTCATCGAGCGTCATCTGGCGTATGAGCTTCTCTACGCGGGCCTCGATCCGGGGGTCGGCGAGTTGAGTGTTCGATGGACCTGCAACCTGGTGGGCCCGGTGCTGGGCTGGGGATGGCGCAGCCTGTGCCGCCAGGCAGGGGGCGCCCGCAACGGTCACCAGCAGGAGGGCGGCGTGGCCAAGAAGGCAGTGGCACCTGAGGACGGCTGGGGAACCGGCAGGCTTGCATTGGATGGAATCTGATCTCACGGCTGGAGTCCTCCGGTGTATCGTCGATGGGGTAGTGGATTGCGCGGCCTTGCTGGAGATTCACCACACATGCGCAATCGTTTGCGCCACGGAAATCTTGTATCATTCGTGGAGATGCCTCGTCAAATGCGGTCTCCTCCCTGCCGCCTTCAACCCGGCAGCCGAGACCCGATGAGAGCCCACCCCAGAGGCCGCGCCATACCGCTCGCGTATTCCGCCGGTGCGCCGCAGCCCGCGAAGTAAGAAGCGAGGAACTCCATGACCTTTTCTATTCGGAAGACCAGCAACATTTGCAGGCGGCAGCTTTTTGTCCTTGTGGCGCTCTTCTTCCTGCCGGCTATTCCGGCGCGCGCGGCATCGGACTACTACCGCCACATCGTCTTCGATAACAGCCTGACCCAGGACAGCTACTTCTACAGCCGGGCGCAGTCCTCCGGAACGAGCTTTCTGGAGCAGCAGGACGGCCGTCTGCCGGTGGAGTCGAAGACCTTCCTCACTCCGCCCAACGCGCTTCGCCTCGCATGGCAATCTGCCCCCGACGGCGGCTGGAATGCGGAGATTGCCGCCGTCGACTTCCGCAACCGGCTGCCGGGCTGGACGGGTCACAGCCTCATCTTTTGGATCTACGCTCCCGAGCCCATCGCCGCGGCACAGATGCCCCGGCTGGTGCTCTCGAACTCCGGCGAAGGATTGCAGGTGGCGGAGTTTCCCGCCAGCTTCAGCGAGCCTCTGGAACTGGGCAAGTACACCGGCGACGTGCCGGCCGGCCGCTGGGTCGAGGTGCGCATCCCGCTCTCCGACTGCCGCACGGCGTCCATCTATCCCTTCAACCCGGAGTACCTACGCGCCGTCGTCTTTCACCAGGGCGCTGCCGACGGCGGTCGCCACACGCTGATGATTGATGAGATGCGCGTTGGCGACGAGGCTGCGGATTCCGCTCCTCTGCCGGCTCCCGCGCATCTGCGTGCCACCGGCTTCGACCGCCACGTGGAGCTCGAGTGGGATGCGGCGGAACCGGAGACTCTGGCGCGTTACGTTGTCTATCGCTCGGTGGAGCGCAAGCCGTTCAGCCCGGTGGGCATCCAGTTGCCGGGGATGCACCGCTACGAGGATTTTCTGGGCAAGGCCGGGGTTCACGCGCAGTACAAGGTGGCTGCTGCCGACTGGCGGTATCGGGAGTCGGCGGCCTCGAACGTGGCCGATGCCTCCACGCGTGAACTGAGCGACGACGAGCTGCTCACCATGCTGCAGAAGGCCTGTTTCCACTATTACTGGGAAGGCGCCGATCCCCACTCCGGCATGACGCGGGAGAACCAGCCGGGCGACGATCGCATTGTGGCCACCGGCGCCAGCGGCTTCGGCATCATGGCGTTGACGGTGGGCGTCGAGCGCGGCTTCATCACGCGTCAGCAGGGCATCGAGCGGCTGACCAGGATCGTCGATTTCCTGGCCAATGCCCAGCGCTACCACGGCGCCTGGTCGCACTACATGGACGGCTCGACCGGCCGCACCATGGCGGTCTTCGGCATGTACGACAACGGCGGCGACCTGGTGGAGACCTCGTTTCTGATGCAGGGTCTGCTGGCGGCGCGCCAGTACTTCCAGGGTCCCAGCGCCCAGGAGCAGGCGCTCTACCGCGGCATCACCCAACTCTGGGAGACGGTCGAGTGGGACTGGTATCGCGAGACGCCGCAGAGCGACTTCCTTTACTGGCATTGGTCGCCGCAATGGGCGTGGCAGATCCATCATCCGCTCATCGGCTTTAACGAGGCGATGATCCCCTATCTTCTGGCCATTGCCTCGCCCACCCACGGCGTCCCGGCCACGCTCTACTACTCGGGTTGGGCCAGTCAGGCGGCGGGCGCGCAGAACTACCGCGCCGGCTGGTCCGGCACCACCGACGGAAATCACTACGGAAACGGGAACACCTACTACGGCATCAAGCTGGACGTGGGCGTGGGCCCGGGCGGCCCGCTCTTCTTCACCCACTACTCCTTCATGGGCTTCGATCCGCACAGCCTGCACGACCGCTTCACCGGCTCCTACTTCGAAAACAACCGGAAGATCGCGCTGATCAATCGAGCGTATGCAACGGCCAACCCGAAGCACTTTGCCGGCTACGGCCCTAACGCCTGGGGACTGACCGCGAGCGACGGCCCCAACGGATACACGGCGCACGCGCCCGACGCGGCCGACGACCTGGGCACTCTGACGCCGACCGGAGCGCTGGCCTCGTTCCCCTATACGCCCGAGGCCTCGATGGCCGCCTTCAAGCACTACTACCGCGACCTCGGGGACCGGCTCTGGGGCGTCTACGGTCCGCGCGATGCCTACAATCCGAGCCAGAATTGGGTCTCGCCAATCTACATGGGGCTGAACCAGGCGCCCATCGTGGTCATGATCGAAAACTACCGGACCGGCCTCATCTGGAAGAAGTTCATGTCCAATCCCGAGATCGGCGCGATGCTCAAAAAGCTCGACGCGGTCTCCGGGAAGTGAGCGGCGGCAGGCCCGCTTCGATGGCTGGGGAAGGCGTTTGGAAAAAGGGGCAGCCCGCCGGGCTGGGCCGCCCCGGGTAGCGTCCTAATTCGGTTCAGGTCGCTTCTCAAATTCGGATTGGTATTCGCCGTTGTCGCCAATGCTCTCCCAAAATCCAGCAGACAGATCGTAGCCGCCAGTAGCAAGATCGCCGTAGTATCGCCACTTGCGGTTGAATCTTAGCTCCCACCTTCCCCCGAAGAGGTCTTCGTAAGCGATCAGCGCACGAACAAAGATGTGCAGGGTGTCCTCACGGACCAGCGAGACTCTTCTGTCGTCTGGGGCATCAAAATCGGGTTCGCCCCACGGTTTCTCGTTTGTCAGAATGGTCATGGTGCCTTTGGCGCTCCGCTCTTCGGGGGTGAGAGTAGCCGGAAGTCCCATTCCTCTCCACCACTGGGGATCGGCCGGCACATCTTCGGATTCGCGGATTGCCGCAAAGCAGGTATGCGCGGTGATGTATACCTGCGACGTACCATCGAGAATCAACCTAAATGGCAGCGCATAGCCGGCATCTGGGTCTGGATCGCCTGCGAGATCGACGTGGCCGAATTCAATTCGCAAGCGCCCTCTTTCCTTGTCTTTAACCAGTTGAATTTGAGCTTTGGCGGCATCGGCACTGGTTTGAGCAGAAGCGACGGAATCCCCCAAAATCTTCGTCTGATTTTCCATGTGTCCGGCTTGAGTCTTCATCCACTCGGCTTGCGTATGAACTTCCTCGCGGGTCTGTTTCAGAAGTCGAGCCTGCCAAATCATCGTGCCTGCCTGCAAGAGACCGACGAATACAAGCAGGCCGGTGAACAGCGCCAATTCCCCTTGTATCTTGAGGTTTTGGCGGGCTTGCTGGCACGTTTCATCGCTTGGCGGGGGGGTGTGCTGTGGGTGAAAAGGCGGCGGATCTGGGGCGCTCTGGCCACTGCCCTCGACACTTGCCTGCTGGTGTCCGCCCTGGCCATTACCGGCTCTTGCGGTCCCCTGTTCTGGCGCCCTTCTGGGCGCATCCTGACCGGCCAGAATCCCTACCGCTGCCAATGGGCAGAGCGCAGCGAGAATCGCCAGACGTTTCAACATGGCGAAAATGTATCACAACAGCCTCCCGGCGCCCCGCGGATTCCCTTGACACGGGTCCGAAAGCGGTGCTATCAATAACGGGTGCGCAATCGATTGCGCCGCGCGGCCGGGCCCCCTGCCTGCCCTCAGGATCGGGGCAGGCGCCGCTCGTCCAGATCCCGCTATCCTCTCCGGCGGTCCCCACTTGGACACGCCGCTTCGGAATCGAAATCGATCGCGAGAGAGAAAGGTACGTCGATCATGAAGCCTCTCAATGCGGTGCTGGTTGCCACGGTTCTTGCCGCCGCCGGCTGGGCCTCCGCCGCCAGCGGCCAGCCCGTCCCCCAGCCCGCCCCCCAGATCGTCTCCATCGACGCGAATGCGCCAGCCCGGCCTTTCCCGCACTTCTGGGAGCAGATGTTCGGCTCGGGCCGCGCGGTGCTGGCGCTGCGCGAAAACTACCGCAAGGACCTCAAAGAGGTTCACGACCAGGCCGGCGCACGCTACGTCCGCTTCCATGCCATCTTCCACGACGAAGTGGGCGTCTACGACGAAGACGAGAAGGGCAATCCGGTCTTCAACTTCTCCTATGTGGATCAAATCTACGACGGGCTGCTGGCCCAGGGGGTCCGGCCGTTTGTGGAGATCGGCTTCATGCCCCGCAAGTTGGCGGCCCGCGAGGCCATTCACCCCTTCTGGTACAAGCAGAATGTCGCCCCGCCCAAGGACTACGCCCGCTGGGATATGCTCATTCACGCCTTCGCCCAGCATCTCGTCGACCGCTACGGCATCGACGAGGTGGCCACCTGGTACTTCGAGGTGTGGAACGAGCCGAACATCGATTTCTGGGCCGGCGAACCCAAGCAGGCCACTTACTTCGAGTTATACGACCACACCGCGCGGGCGTTGAAAGCGGTGAACCCCAGGCTTCGCGTCGGCGGCCCGGCCACATCTGCCGCGCATTGGATTCCCGAGTTCCTCAATCACCTGGACAAGGAGCACGTGCCGGTGGACTTCGTCTCCACGCACGGCTACGCTGACGATTCGGTCGAGGATATGTTCGGCACGCAGGAGGCGATTCCGATGCGCGACCGGGTCTGCCGCGCCATCCAGAAAGTGCATGGCGAGATTCATTCTTCGCCTTTCCCGTCGCTGCCGCTGATGTGGACCGAGTGGAGCGTGCCCTCCTACGGCGACCTCAATGCGCGCGACAACTGGTATGTAGGGCCTGCCCTGGCCAGAGATATCGGCCAGTGCGATGGTTCCGTGGACAGGATGTCCTGGTGGACCTTCGACGACGTCTTCGAAGAGGGCGGGGTGGTTCGTGAGCCGTTTACGGGCGGCTTCGGACTCATCGCCGCGGGCATGATCAAGAAGCCGAGCTTCTACGATTTTGCGCTGCTGCACCGGCTGGGCGATGAGCGCCTTGCGAACTCCGCGGACAACGTGCTGGTGACGCGCCGAGCCGATGGTTCGCTTGCGGTGGCCGCTTGGAATCTGGTGGATATGGACCAGTTGGCCAGCGGTACGCCGATCAAAATGCGCCTCGCCTTCCAGGGAGTCGCCGCAAACGCCGCGGTCGCCATTCAGCGCGTGGACGAGGCGCACGGCAACCCGATGCCGGCGTACCGCGCCATGGGCAGCCCGCGCTATCCTACGCAGGCCCAGATCGAAACAATGAACAGGGCTTCGGCATTCCAGGCCCCGGAGCGCCGCAACCTCGAAAATGGCGTGCTGGAACTCTCGCTGCCCGTCAACGGACTTGCGGTGATTGAGCTTCCCGCTCAACGATAAGGGAAGTGGAGGTATTCAGATGATCCACACAGGAACATCCCCGCGCTTCGATCGCCGGCTGGTGCTGAAGACCATGGCCCTGGCCGCCGGTTGCGCCCTGACCCACGGAGCATCGGCCGAGCCCGCCTTCCTCAGCATCCCGGCGCTCTCCAAAGACGACCAGGCCTTCCTCGAGGACCTGGAGCGGCAGGCCTGTCTCTTCTTCTGGGAGCAGGCCAGCCCCACCACCGGGCAGGTTCTCGACCGGGCACGGAACGACCTGAACGGCGCGCGCGATCCGCGGCGCATGGCCAGCATTGCCGCCACTGGTTTCGGCCTCTCCGCGCTGTGCATCGCCGACCATCGCGGCTACCTGCCCCACGCGCAGGTGGTCGAGCGGGTGCGCACCACACTGGACTGGCACCTGAATCATCTGCCCGAGGTGCATGGGTTCTTCTACCACTTCAGCGATGTCGAGACCGGCGAGCGCACCCCCGGCGTGGAACTCTCCTCGATCGATACCTCGCTGCTGCTGTGCGGCATTCTCACCGCGCGGACCTACTTCTCCGATCCGCGCATCCGCTCGCTGGCCGCGCAGATCTACGAGCGTGTGGACTGGCCCTGGATGCTGAACGGAGGCAAGACGTTTTCCATGGGCTGGAAGCCGGAGAGCGGCTTCCTCGATGCGCGTTGGCAGACCTATTGCGAGCTGATGATGATCTATCTGCTCGCCATCGGCTCCACCACCCATCCCGTCGCTCCGGAGTACTGGCAGAACTTCACGCGCCCGGTCATTCATTACGCCGGGTACAGCTACATCGGCGGCAACGACCCGCTCTTCACCCATCAGTACTCGCATGCATGGTTCGACTTCCGCGGCAAGCGGGACGCCTATGCCAATTACTTTGCCAACTCCGTCACCGCCACCAGGGCGCACAAGGCTTTTTGCCTCTCCATTCCGCCCTGGTACAACGAGCAATACTGGGGCGTCAGCGCGTCGGACTACGTGGACGGATACACGGCCTGGGGCGGTCCGCCCGCGCAGGGCCCGCTCGACGGCAGCGTTGTACCCTGCGCCGCGGCTGGCTCGCTGCCCTTCCTTCCCGCGGACTGCGTCGCTGTCCTGCGCGCCATGCGTTCGAACTGGGGCAAGCAGGCATGGGGCCGCTACGGCTTTGTCGATGCCTTCCATCCATCGGCCGGCTGGTATGATAAGGACTGCTTGGGCATCGATCAGGGTATTTCGGTTCTGATGGCGGAAAACCTCCGCACCGGTCTGGTGTGGAGCACTTTCATGAAGAATGCCGAATGCCAGAATGCGATGAAGTTAGCCGGTTTCAAGATGGAGAGTTAGGCACTTGAGCGGCATCCGCTTCATTCATTGCCGGCCTCCTTGGCCTGAATCGAAGATACCCAGAGCGGGATGGTCAGCGCACCTTGGCTTTGGCGCGCGACACCGGGAGTAAGATAACTTGACCAGGATTTCGTTGAAGCCGATCACGCTGAAGGAACTTGCGGCTACCCTGGAGCTCTCGCAATCCACTGTCTCCCGCATCGTCAACGGCGCCGGAGAAGCGCATCGCATCGCGGAGCCCACGCGGCAGCGCGTGCTGCATGCGGCCGCTCTCTACGGGTACACCGCCAACTCCGTGGCAAGGAGTCTGCGACAGAAGCGCACCTTCACCATTGGCGTGATTGTGCCGGAGATCAGCGAAGGCTACTCCGCCTCGGTGCTTAGCGGCATCGAGGACGAACTTCTAAAGGCGGACTTCTTCTACTTCTTCGTAAGCCACCGCCATCGCGACGACTTGCTGGAGGGCCTTCCGCGCATGATGCTGGCCCGCTCCGTCGAGGGCATCATTGCCGTGGACACAGCGCTCCATGAGGAACTGCCTGTCCCGGTGGTCGCGGTCTCAGGCCACAATCGCCAGAATGCGATCGTCAATATCGAACTGGATCACCACGAAGCCGCTCACCTCGGGTTGTCGCATTTGCAGAGCCTGGGACACAAGCAGATCGCGTTTATCAAGGGCCAGGTTTTCAGTTCCGATACAAAGCAGCGGTGGGAAGCAACGGTGCAGGCTGCGGGCGCTCTGGGAATCCCGATCGATCCCAAGCTTGTGGTCCAGTTAGAGGGCGCGGAGCCAGGGCCGGGTCACGGGTTCAAGGTAACTCAACAGTTGCTGGCCTGCGGCAAGCCCTTTACCGCGATTGTCGCCTTCAACGATGTCAGCGCGATCGGGGCCATTCTGGCTCTGCGCGACGCCGGTCTGCGGGTTCCACGGGACGTTTCCGTGCTCGGATTCGACGATGTGCTGATTGCCATGACCAACAACCCACCGCTCACCACCATTCATCAGCCGCTGCGGAGCATGGGGCGGGCCGCCGCCACCACGCTGCTGGGACTCATCCGGGACGAGCTGCCGCATCCGCATCCGGCCAGCATCCCGATTCATCCCAGGCTGGTGGTGCGCAAGTCCACGGGACCCGCACCGCTGCGTCCGGTCCAGGCAAGCCCTTCCGCGGAAGACTAGAGCAGCGTGTCACGTAGACAGGTGACTACGTTCTGTAACAGGGCATGACTTTAGTCGTGCCAAAGACAGCGTTTTGATTGATGATCGGGGTTTACCCCTGCGATTTCTCTTTGAGGTCGACTGTCGCCGGTCAGCGGCAAATGTCGTCTTTCTCTGACGCACTATACTTAGGAAGTAAACGAGAGAACGCAGGATTTCTTCAGGACCTATGTTGAATCGCTTTCATGCAGAGCGCCTCACGCGACGCCGGATGCTCTCCGGGCTTGTCGGCGCCGCGGCTTGCTGGCTTTCCCCGGGCGGAGCCAGCGCCGCGGGCAGAATCGGCAATGC
>JBAVMZ010000296.1:0-2502 GCA_049690595.1 Occallatibacter sp.
CCGTAGACCACGTCGCCGCCCGGCTTCTCGACAAGGGTCGGCACAAGGACCTCGCGCGCGGTCAGCCGCAGCGTCGGCGAGCCGCTGGGCACGCCAGGCACAGGCATCGGCTGCGGCGGCTCCGCAGGCGGTAACTGCTGCGCGCTCAGGGCAGCGCCTGCCAGAAGAAACGTGCTGAGCGCAAATCCGGCCAGGCCGGCATCGCGGAATCGCATTCGAGGGAAAACTCCGGCTATCATCGTCACTTTCTGGTTTCAGGGTCCGGGCACGGCAACGGGCTTCTGTACTGGCAATGGCGCCGCCCGCCGTACTCCATCGAGCGCCGAGCGCAGCGACCAGAAGGCCGGCGTTGGCCGCAAACTGTCGTCAAAGGGCAGCGGCCGCTGCCGCGCGCCGTCCGGGCGCTTCGCCCACTCCTCGTTTGTCACGTTTAGCCAACTGTGTGCACTGGTCAGCCCCCAGGTCAGGACCGCCACCACATTCGGCTCCGCCAGCACCATCCCCAGGAAGGAACTGTAGACCCGCGCCACCCCTGCGTCCTGCGCCTCCGGCCCGCCGGGAAGACCGTGCGTGTTGACGTCCATTTCCGTGATGTACACCTCGAGGCCCATCCCGGCGCACTCGCGAATGAACTCGATCAGCCCCGCGCCTGCCTCCGGACCGCCGGCCCGCAGGTGGCTCTGCACTCCCACTGCGTGGAGCGGAACCCCGCGCGCCTTCAGCCTCCGCAATAACAGCAGCACCTGGCCGCGCTTGGAGCTCTGCTCGGCCGTGTCCAGCTCGATGCCGTAGTCGTTGTACGCCAGCCGGGCGCGGGGATCGGCTTCGGCCGCCGTCCTGAACGCAAGCTCGATGTACTCCGGGCCCATCACTTCGAGCCAGGGGCTCTTTCGCAGTCCGTCCGCACGTCCATCGGCAGGTTCAACCGCCTCGTTCACCACGTCCCAGCTGTGGAGTTGCCCCTGATAGCGGCCCGCCACCACGCGGATGTGGTCCACCAGCAGCTTGCGCGCATTCTCCTTCGTTGCGTGGCTCTTGAACCACAAAGGCAGCTGGGAGTGCCCGCAGAGATCGTGGCCGCGCACCAGTTGCCGCGCCCACCCGGCAAAGCGGAACAGCCGGTCCGCCTGGCTGAAGTCGAAGGTATCCGGCGCTGGCCGCATCGAGTCCCACTGCATCGCGTTCTCCGCCACCAGAATCCCGGCCTGCGCCGCCACCAGTTCGGTGTAGCCGTTTGGCTGCTTGCGGGCCGTCAGGGCCTCCACGTCCAGCAACGACGGAATCACCGCGGATCCGTACAGAAGTCCTCGCGCCGCTGCGTGCGCCCGAAGCGAATCCGGGCCGGTGACACCCGGCGACGCCGGCGCCGGCTTCGGCGCCCGGTTGCCGGCAGCTCGAAGCCATCCAGGGAAGATCGCGCAGCCTCCGGCGGCCAGGGCAAGCCGTCCGAACTCTCTGCGGTTCCGATGCAGCGCTCCGGGCACAGCCATTCCCCACCCCTTCTCGCCGTCCGCTCTCCCCTGGAAACCGCGGCTAGCCCCGTTTTCGCGCCTCGCGCTCCAGCCGGCCGGTCCAGGCAAGAAAGCTCAAGAGCTCCCAGCGCATCGTCCACACAAAGCCGAAGATCTCCTTCGCCGTCAGCGTCTCGGCCCGCTTGCCGGAGTAGGTTTCCACGCGCCAGCGCAGGTACTCGCTGCGCCACGGCGTAAGCCGGTGGCCGCGCGTCGCATTCCAGACAAAGCGCAACGGTGCAAAGAATGGAAGTCCCATCGGGAAGAGTATAGACGGTGCCGCGGCCGAGCATGGAGCCGCCCTATACCGGTTCCAAAGTAAGTACCCTCCAGCAGAGCCGGAGGCTTTGGGATCGGCGGCCCTTCGAAGCGGCCTGCGCCGGAGCGTTCCATGCCTGCAAAAGCCATCCGCCGCCCGAAAATGCCACTCACCCCGCGCCGGAGCGCCCCATGCCTGCAAAAGCCATCCGCCGCCCAAAAATGCCACTCACCCCGCGCCGTAGGCGCAGCGTTGGTTAGCCCCGCGCTTCAGCGTGGGGTGGGCGCAACCCAAAAACCCTCCGGAGTCCCGTAGGGACGGCGTTGCTGCCCCTATCCATCCTCCCGGCTCTTTTGCTGAGGCGAGGGGGGAACAAAAACCGGGGGCAACTCCCCGAAATGTCATGCTGCTACTGCCTCCCCGGCAAAGCCGGGGGTTCTCCCGGTTGGAGTGAATGCACTCCGGAACCATCGCCATCCAGTGCCGAATTCTTCAAGAAATCGCCGCCCTGCGCGAACAGAACAAGCCCACGGGAACTCTGGAGCCGGTCAACCTGCATTTCTATCAGGTCGGTCTTGCATCCAATTCCCCCCTCCCCGCTCACAATGGAGTGGAAGGCTCCCGCGGGAGTGGGAAGAAAGGCCCGCTCCGCGGCGGCGCCGCGGGGCAGCCCCGGAAGGGTCGATTCTGACGGACCCCTCCCCCCCCGCCCGCACAGTTAGACAGTTAGAC
>JBAVMZ010000297.1:0-6713 GCA_049690595.1 Occallatibacter sp.
GCGCGAGGCCGAGCACGCCGCCGCGGGCCGGCCGGCGCGCATCGTGGCCAAGATGAACTCGCTGCTGGAGCCGTCGGTGATCGAGGCGCTCTATGCGGCCTCGCAGGTCGGCGTCGAGGTGGACCTGATCGTGCGCGGGCTCTCCATCCTGCGCCCCGGCGTCAAGGGTCTGTCGGACCGCATCCGCGTCCGCTCCATCGTCGGCCGCTTCCTGGAGCACTCGCGCATCTTCCACTTTGCCAACGGCGGCGAGGACGAGGTCTACCTGGGCTCGGCGGACTGGATGCCGCGCAATCTCTTCGAGCGCTGCGAGGTGGTCTTCCCGGTGCGGGAAGCGGCGGCGCGCGGGCGCATCCTCACCGAGATACTGCCCACCTACCTGGCCGACACCGTCAAGGCCCGTCTGCAGCAGCCAGACGGCAGCTACGTGAGGGCCAGCAAGGTGCTCAAAGACGCGCCCGCCTTCAGCAGCCAGGAGTTCCTCATGCAACTGGCCGAGGGCAAAACGGACCTGGCGGCGATTCCCAAGTTAGACAGCGAGCGGACCACAGCGCGCATCGCACCACGGCGGCCGGCGGCCAAGCGGGCGCAGGCGAAAACAGGAGAGGTGGCACTGCATGTCTGAGAAAGAACCGATGGTCTTTACCGGCATTACGCCGGAGCACTACGGCCGGCTGTCGGCCAAGGCGCGCGAGGCCGGCATCGCCATGGACGGCGAAAGCGGGCGGGCCACCAAGTTCGGCGTCGAGATCGAGTGGAAGTACGAGGCCGCCGAGCAGCGGCTCACCCTCGCCTGCCTGAGCAAGCCCTTCTTTGTGAGCGACGAAGACCTGCACAAGCGGATGCAAAGCCTGGTGGAGTCGACGCGGGCCTGAGCGCCTTGCCGGGCCCCCGGGTCTCGCTTCTGAGACCTAGGAAGGCAGTGCCCTCAATCCGCATTGTCTTCGTCGATCCTTGCGAAGAGCTCGGAAAGCGAAAGATAAATCGGCGTGCCCTTCACTTCGAACCGCTCCCTGCGCACCCAGTTTCCGTCGCTGCAATCCCAGCCGGAGCGCGTCTCCGGGTCGACCACCCAGATGTTGGGCACGCCGAAGTCGCGGAAGTTGTTCAGCCTTGCGTCGACGCGGGAGTGACGGTCTTCCGGGGAGAGCACCTCGATGGCAATCAACTGGGGCCTGGTGAAGACCTGCTCGATCGGCACGTCGCGGGAGAACACGCAGACGTCGGGAATACGCACCCTCGTGGAAGCGACTCTCGTTCTCTGCTCCTGGATCGACCGGATGCGCCACTCTCTCTCATGCAGATAGAACCAGATTATGATGGCCATCTGCACCACGTTGTGGTTGTACTCGCCGCCGGTCCGCTCCTCCAGCACCCCATCGACGTAATCGACGTCCCGTTCATAGGAGGTGGTCAGATAGGTTTCAAGTGAAATCTGTGTCGCAGCCGCCATCTTCCCTCCACCCTTCTCACTCCTCGTCGACCTGTCCGAATTCTACCCCAGTCGGTTTTTGTGCGATCCGGGATTCCATCCGTACGGTGCTTTGCGGAGTGTTTCCCCTCAAATTGCTACCAGCGGAAGATCGTGGAGGTGCCCGAGGCTGACCGCTCCTGGGCGCGCCCGTCAGTCGAGCAGCGCGGCGATCTCTGTCCATGCGACCCGGAAGCTGCTCCCCGGCAGTTCGAAGACCGGCGCCTGCCCGAGCTGGCCCTTGTGGAACCGGTAATACGACTGGCTGCGCGGCTCGATGACCCAGATGGCCTCGATGCCCATGCGCTCGTAATCCGCCAGCTTCTCCAGCGTCCGCGCCATCGCATCTTCAGGCGAGAGAATCTCGAAGACGGCCAGCGGAGCGTGAGTAACGATCTGTTCGCGCGGCGCCGAGCGGCTCAACAGCGTCACGTCCGGAACGCGGAACCGGTCTGGCGCGACCTGGACACGAAGCTCCGGGTAGACGCGGATTCCCCAATCGCTTTCTTGCAACAGAAACCAGCGTACAAGCGCCTTCTGCCAGTTTGCATGGTCAAGTTCGCCCACGGTTCTTTCCTCCAGAACGCCGCTGACATACTCACAGTCCGGATCGGCGGAGGTCCGCAGGTACTCCTCGACAGAGATCAGGGTTCCGGTCGCAGCCATGGCAAGGGGCCTCCGTGGGATTGATTGTACCCCGAAGCCGGGACCGGCGCCGGGACGTGAGTTGCCGGAGGACTTCTGAGGAGCATTGTGCGACGAAGAGGGGAAATAATCTGCAAGAACCTGCGGTGCGGCGGGCGCGCTTCGCGCATGGGGTTCGTGGTCTCCCAGGTGCCGGAAGCGGGGCTTGGGCAGCCGGCTCCTATTAGGAACCCAGAAAGTGCTTCTTAATGTCATTGCGCAGTTGCTTGTAATGATCTCCGCTCACGTCAAAGAACGTACTGTTTGGACTTTTCCATGAACAGGCGTCGCTGCCCTCTTTCCAGGCTAGCCAAGCCGTCGGTACTCTCCACTCACGCGACTCACCCTGCGTGACCCGGTCAGGATTGCCCGGTTCGAGTATCTGGCATTGACCGGTCGCCCGCCCGATGCTAATAATCCCGAGACCCTTCGCGAACATAAAAATCGCATGCCCCTGCTCAACTCTTTCCATGTGGCCAGGGAAATTGAAGGGTTCCCACGCGGTTGCGTACCCCCGATCATGCATGCGCCCCTCGTCTTCATCGGAATTCCTGCGATTTGTGTTGCACACAAAGAACCGATTTCCCGTCTCAAGCAGATCGAGTAATCTGGTCGCCAGGCCAGTTGGAAGCGGCGGCTGTTTTTCGGCTGTTTTCCGGAGAGCTGAGTATTGAGTTCGCTCCGCCTCGGTCGCTTTCAGCCATTCGGCTACGATTGCCAAATCCATCTTATCGGCTTTGTCCCACAGCTTATCGAACCAGCCGATCAGTTGCGCAGCGGCTACGCCGGACAGATGGACGCCCACCTCCAGGTTCTCATCCAGTGCTCTCCGGGTCAGATTGGCGGATGTAACGACAGCAGACTGGCTGTCGAATAGATAGACCTTGGCGTGAAGTCGTGGTCCCTTGGAGATGTAACGACACTGCACGCCCGCCTCAATGAGGGCGGTCAAGGAATCCAACGACGAGGCCCCTGCAATGATGTCCATTCTTGAAATGTAGGTCAGCAGGCGTACGTCTCGGCCCTTGATGTGCGATAGGAGGTGTTTGTCGGTAACATAGGCGCTCGCGATACGCACGGTGCCCTCGGTCTGCTTCATTAGGTCCTGGAGCTTGCGGCGGTGTTGCCGTTTCCCACTTTCGGTCTCCGCTATCAAATCGAGCATCATGCTTCCCCCTTGCACCCGATACGCAACGATACGCCAATACTTACACACTCTCCTGCGCCGGAGCCCCTGTCCCAGAAAAAACGCCGAAGGGTCCGGGATTTTGGAACTCCGCTCTATCCCTCTTCCGCTTCGCGGAGTTTGGCGATTACGGTGAAGTCTTCGAGGGTGGTGGTGTCGCCCTTGATTTCGCCGTGGGTGGCCAGTTCTGTGAGCAGGCGGCGCACGATCTTGCCGCTGCGGGTCGTGGGCGGGGCCTAGTCTCCGTAGTAACGCCAGATTTCGGAGAGATCGAGGACAAACCCCTCAACCGGGCCGTGCCCTTCCAGGTTCCTGCCGGAAAAGGCGCGCATCTCAACTCCCGGCCGATAAATGAAGACATGCTTCCGGTAGGGGTCGATCAACCAGCCGAGTTGAGCTCCATTGGCAATCCAGCGGTCCATCTTGGCCTGAGTCTTCGCCAAGCTGTCGGAAACGGATAGGAGTTCAATGACGAAGTCCGGGCAGACGGTGTAGAAGCCGCCGGACTTTCTATCAGTCATCCGGGCCAGCGTCTCCGGGAGAAGATAAGCGCCATCCGGAGAGAGCGCGGAACCGTCGGGAAGATAGAAGCCTCCGCTCGAATCGACGACCTCACCCCGCCGGTGCGTGCTCCACCAGATGAACAGGCGCGCCGAGATTTCAAGATTGGCGCGGGAGGTCTCCCGGCCCGTGGGAGGATTCATGTAGATCGTTCCTTCGTTCGTGCGCTCGATTTGAAGATCCTCGTTTGCCAGGCAAAAGGCCTCGAATTCGTCGTCCGTAAGGGGAGGGACGACGACAAGGCTGCGCGGCAGCGGGATGGCTTCAAAACGAGGGAGGGTGCTCATGCCCCTGATTCTACCGCTAAATCGGCCTTGAATCTCGCCGCTCTCCCAATCGCTCGCCGGGCGGGCGTCCTGCGAACAGCCGTTCAGCAGCCTTTGGCAAAAGTCCAAAGCGCCAAAACCATCCCTCAGGGGCTAAAGCCCGGACCTTTGTTTTGTGCGGCTTAGCGGCACGACTGAAGTCGTGCCCTGACGCTTCTTGCGGCACTGAGAGAGTTTTTCAGCAAGCTGTAGAGTCGTACCCTTTCAAAGCCTGGCTTTCATCACGGGCTGCTAGCCCTCTTCCGCTTCGCGGAGTTTGGCGATTACGGTGAAGTCTTCGAGGGTGGTGGTGTCGCCCTTGATCTCGCCATGCGTGGCCAGCTCGCGCAGCAGGCGGCGCATGATCTTGCCGCTGCGGGTCTTGGGCAGGGCCTCGGTAAACCGAATATCGTCCGGCCGCGCCAGCGAGCCGATCTCCTTCGAAACCCACTTGCGCAGCTCGTCCTTGAGCCCGTCCGTAGGCTGGTTGCCGCTTTCGAGGGTGACAAAGGCGCTGATGGCCTGGCCCTTCAGTTCGTCCGGGCGGCCGACGACGGCGGCCTCGGCCACCTTGGGGTGGGCCACCAGCGCCGATTCGACCTCCATCGTGCCCAGCCGGTGGCCGCTGACGTTGATCACGTCGTCCACGCGGCCCATCAGCCAGAAGTAGCCGTCGGCATCCTTGCGCGCGCCGTCGCCGGTAAAGTAGCAGCCTTCCACGTCGGACCAGTAGGTCTTGCGGTAGCGCTCGGGGTCGCCGTAGACGGTGCGGGCCATCGCGGGCCAGGGCTTGCGCACCACCAGCAGGCCGCCGTGGCCGGCGGGCACCGGAGTGCCTTCCTTGGTCACCACCTCCGGCTGGATGCCAAAGAAGGGCCGCGTGGCCGAGCCCGGCTTGGTGGGCACCGCTCCCGGAATCGGCGCGATCAGAATAGCGCCGGTCTCCGTCTGCCACCAGGTGTCGACGATGGGGCAGCGGTTGTGGCCGATCTTCTCGCGGTACCACATCCACGCTTCGGGATTGATGGGTTCGCCGACGGTGCCCAGCAGCCGAAGCGAGGCGAGCGAGTGCTTTTCGACGTGCTGGTCGCCCCACTTGATGAAGGCGCGGATGGCCGTGGGCGCGGTGTAGAAGATGGTGACCTTGTGGTCGTCGACGATCTTCCAGAAGCGCGAGAAATCCGGCCAGTTCGGCGCGCCCTCGTACATCAGCACGGTGGCGCCGTTCTGCAGCGGCCCATAGACCACGTACGAGTGGCCGGTGACCCAGCCGATGTCGGCGGTGCACCAGTAGATGTCCTCGTCGCGGAGGTCGAAGACGTACTTCGCGGTCAGGTAGGTCTGCACGGCGTAGCCGCCCGTTGTGTGGACCAGGCCCTTGGGCTTGCCGGTGGTGCCGGAGGTGTAGAGGATGTAGAGCGGCTCCTCGGAGTCCATGGGCTCGGCCGGGCACTCTGCCGCGGCGTTGGCCACCAGGTCGTGCCACCACCAGTCGCGGCCTTCGACCATGTGGACGGGCGAGCCGGTCCGCCGGAAGACGACGACGTGCTTGACCGTGTGGCAGGCGGCCATCGCCTCGTCGACCGTGCGCTTGAGCTGGATCTCGTTGCCGCGGCGGTAGCTCGAGTCCTGGGTGAGGATGGCCACGCAGCCGGAGTCGTTGACGCGGTCGGCAATGGCGGTGGCCGCAAAGCCGCCGAAGATGACCGAGTGCACCGCCCCGATGCGGGCGCAGGCCAGCAGGGCAATGGCCAGCTCCGGCGTCATGCCCATGTAGACGGCCACGCGGTCCCCGCGCTGGATGCCGAGCGCCTTCAGGGCGTTGGCAAAGCGCTGGACTTCGGCGTGCAGCTCGGCGTAGGTGAGGCGGCGGACCTCGCCCGGCTCGCCCTCCCAGATCAGCGCGGTCTTGTCGCGGCGGGGGCCGGTGAGGTGACGGTCCAGGCAGTTGTAGCTCAGGTTCATCTGGCCGCCGACAAACCAGCGCGCGTTGGGCAGGTTCCAGTCCAGCACCTTCTCCCAGGGCTTGAACCAGTGCAGATCCTGGGCCACGCCGGCCCAGAAGGCCTCAGGGTCCTCGATCGACTGCTTGTACAGCGCTTCGTACTGTTCCAGGCTCTGGATGTGGGCCTGGGCGCTGAACTCCGGCGGCGGCGCAAAGACGCGATTTTCGCGCAGCGTCGAATCCAGGTCTTGACTGGAGAGCGAGGAGACGGGCAGGGATGACATGGCGTGCGTCCTTTGTGAGGAAGAAAACCGTGGCGCTTTTGGGCGCCGGCCGGGAAAGCTCCGTGTGGGAGACACTTTACCGAGGCTGGGGTACAAACGGCAAGTGGGGTCGATTGGTCCGGTATGGCGCGGGGGGCGCGGAGCGCGGTAAGGCGAGTAGACTGCTGGCTATGAACCCTCTGGTCCGTAGCTTTGCACTCTGTTCGTTTGCCATCCTTTTCCTGCTTTCCGCCGCCGCGCAGCCGGCGCCCATCGCCCCGCCGCTGCACACCGAGGG
>JBAVMZ010000298.1:0-1867 GCA_049690595.1 Occallatibacter sp.
AGAGCTGGTCGGCGTGCGTCCCGACCAGATTGTGGACCTGATGGCCCTGCGCGGAGACGCCGTGGATAACGTCCCCGGCGCGCCCGGCATTGGAGACAAGGGCTCGGTCGAGTTGATTCAGCAGTTCGGAACCCTCGACGCCCTGCTCGAACGCGCCGATGAGGTGCAGAAGAAGAGCTATCGCGAATCGCTTCAGGAGAACCGCGAGCGCATCCTGCTGAGCCGCGAGCTGGTGCAGATTCACACCACCGCGCCCGTCGAGTTCGACCCCGAAGCCATGCGCGCCCGCGAGCCCGACGCCACCGCCGCCCGCGAGCTCTTCGGCGAGCTGGAGTTCAACACCCTGCAGCGCGAGTTCACCGAGGCCGGCGAAGCCATGGGCGAGACTCGTTATCAACCGCTCACGGCTGAGGCGCTGGCCGATTTGATCAAGGCTCCGCTCGTCGCCCTGGCCATCGCCACCCCGGAGGCCGCCGTAGCCAAGAGTGATGACGCTGCCGATGAGAAAAAAGAGGAAGATGCTGAGCCCGCGCAGATGACGCTGGGGACAACTCATCATGCCGCGCATTCTGCCGCCAGCGGTGATGCGAAGGTAGCTGCCAACGAAGCAGCCTGCGAAGCCACCTCCGAGATCGCTCTCACGGCCGAGGCCTCCACAGGCTACACGGCCTCACTCAGCGGCCCGCTCGCAAACCAATTGCGCGCGCTGCTCGACTCCACTACTCCACCCAAGGCCGTGCATGATGTAAAGTCCACGGCCTACGCCCTGGCCGCCAGCGGTATCGCGCTGGGTGCAGTGCAGCACGACACCATGCTCTATGCCTACCTGCTGGACCCCACCAGCAACGCGCAGAAGCTCTCCGACGTGGCTCTGCGCAGGCTGGGCCTCAAGCTGGCAGGTGGCGTGGCCGAAGCCGCCGACGTCACGCTGCGCCTGGCCAACACGCTACATGCTGAGGTCGAAGCCGATGCTGACCTCGCGCGCCTCTACCGCGAGATTGATCTGCCGCTGGCCACTGTGCTGCGCCAGATGGAGGAGACCGGCGTCGAGCTCGACGCCGCCGTGCTGGCCGAGATGAGCACGCGCCTTGCCACGGACATTCACCGCATCGAGGCCGACATTCATCGCCTGGCCGGCACGGAGTTCAACGTCAACTCGCCCAAGCAGCTTGGCGATGTGCTTTTCAATAAGTTGGCCCTGCCGCGTCCTGCTCGCGGAGGCAAGGGCAAGGCCACCAGTACCGCGCAGGATGTGCTCGAAGGCCTCAGCGATCACGAGATCGTGCGGCTGGTGCTGGAGTTCCGACAGCTCAGCAAGCTTAAATCGACATATATCGATTCACTGCCTCTGCTCGCACGCGCCGGTCGCCTGCACACCAGCTTCAACCAGGCGGCAACGGCCACGGGACGCCTCAGCTCCACCAATCCCAACCTGCAGAACATCCCCATCCGCACCGAACTCGGCCGGGAGATTCGCGCCGCCTTTGTCGCCGCCCCCGGCAAGGTGCTGGTCGGCGCCGACTACTCTCAGATTGAGCTGCGTTTGCTGGCGCACTACTCGCAGGACCCGCTCTTGCTGGAAGCCTATCGCACCGGAAAAGACATCCACACCCTCACCGCGGCAGAAGTTTTTGGCGTGCCGCCTATGCTGATTGACGCCGAGCATCGCCGCCGCGCCAAGGCCGTCAACTTCGGCATCGTCTACGGACTCTCGCCCTTCGGACTGGCGCAGCAGCTCGGCATTGAGCAGAAGGAAGCCAAGCGCTTCATCGACGCTTACTTCGCGCGCTACTCCGGCGTTCGCACTTTCATTGACCGCACGCTCGAACAGGCACGCCGCGATGGATACGTGCGCAATCTCTTCGGA
>JBAVMZ010000299.1:0-11087 GCA_049690595.1 Occallatibacter sp.
TTCCTCGGCCATAACCACCTTCGACAACGTAGTTATGACACAGAAAAGACGGCCTTTCCAGCTATTTCCTTCGATCCCGACTCACCCAAATCGACAATCGGCCTGTGAGATATGCGGGCTAAAGCCCGTACCCTTCAAAGCCCGTACCCTTCAAAGCCCGTACCCTTCAAATCGTGCCTTCCGCGGGGTTTTTCCGCAGCCTCTTAAGGCAAAACGGGGGCCGGCGCAGACCCCTTTAAGGGGCCGCCAACCCGAAAGCATCCGGCTCTGCCGGAGGATATTGACTGACTCAGGCCAGCTCGACCTCGATCTTTTTGGCCCCGGCGTCGAGCTTGACGATCTTGAAGTCGCGGATCTGGGCGGCGGCGAGCGGCTCGGGGGCGGCGCCGGCGGCGGGCAGATTGCCCTTCCAGCGCGCCTTGAGCATCGACGAGAGGTTGGACAGATCCACCGCGCCTTCGTTCTTCTTTGCCGGCGCGGCGGCGGCGGGCGCGGCCTGCTTCGGCGGGCGGCAGAGGGCGCGGATGCCCTCGCCCAGCTCGACCAGGGTGAGCTTCTCGGAGTGTTCGACGACGCGGCCGGAGACGCGGTCGCCCGGCTTGTGCTCGGCGATGTACTCGTCAATGGAGGTGGGGATGAGCTGCTTCATCGAGAGCTTGACCTGGCGCTTCTCGGTGTCGATGGCGAGGACCTGCGCCTTGACCACCTGGCCCACGCGCAGCTCGTCGGAGGGGTGATTGATGCGGCGGTCGGCGACGATCTCGCTGACGTGGACGAGGCCCTCGATGCCGGGCTCGATCTCGACGAAGGCGCCAAAGGCCATCAGCTTGGTGACCGGCCCCTCGACCTGCGAGCCGACGGGGTGGTTGCGCTGAATCTCGGACCAGGGGTCGGCGAGGGTCTGCTTGAGGCCGAGGGCGATGCGGCGCTCTTCCGGCTTGATGCCGAGGATGACGGCGTCCACGCGCTCGCCGACCTTGAGCAGGTCGGAGGGGTGGCGGACCTTTTTGCCCCAGGCCATTTCCGAGATGTGGATGAGGCCCTCGACGCCGGGCTCAATCTCGACGAAGGCGCCGAAGTCGGTGAGCCGGGCGACCGTGCCGGCGACGCGCTGACCGGCCTGGAAGCGCTCGGGCACCGTGGCCCAGGGCTCGGGCTGGAGCTGCTTGAGGCCGAGCGAGAGCTTGCGGCCCTCGCGGTCGATTTTGAGAATGCGCACCTGCACCGGCTGGCCGACCGAGAGCACGTCCTCGGGCTTGGCGATGCGGGTGTGGGCGATGTCGGCGATGTGCAGCAGGCCGTCGATGCCGCCCAGGTCGACGAAGGCGCCGTAAGGCATGAGCGAGCGGACGACGCCGTCGACGGTCTCGCCTTCCTGCATCGATTCGAAGCGCCGGGCCAGCAGGCCGCGGGCTTCTTCTTCGATGACGGAGCGGCGGTCGACGACGAGGTCTTCAGCCTGTACGTCGAGCTTGGTGATGCGGCAGGTGATCTCCTCGCCGACGAGTTTTTCGAGCTCGGCGGCGTCGCGCGTGCCCGAACGGCTGGCGGGCATGAAGGCGCGGACGCCCACGTCGACGCTGGCGCCGCCCTTGACCACGGCGGTGACGGTGCCGACCACCGGGGTCTTCGAGGCAAAGGCAGCTTCGAGAGCCGTCCAGTCGCGAGGGGTGGTGACGCGGGTGAGCGAGAGCACGTAGTAGTGCTCCTCGTTGCGGCCCTTTACGGAGACTGGGAAGACGTCGCCCGGCTGCACGCCGTCGGCGTTGTTGCGGAAGGCGGAACGGGGCAGCACGCCCTCGGTCTTGTAGCCGATGTCGAGAAAGACCTGGTCGGCGGAGATGGAGATGACCGTGCCGTCGAGCTGCGGCTGGCCTGTCGCGCCCTTGTGCGAGTGGGTGCGCTCGAAGGCCTGAAGGGCGTCGGCGAAGGACTCCTGCGGCTCGGGCTCGGGCTCCGGCTCAGGTTCCGCTACGGGCGCGGTCCTGGCTTTAGCGACGTGCTTGCCTGCGGCGACCGGAGCGGGGGCTGGCTCAGGCGCGGGCGGGTCTGCAGCGACGAGCGCGGGCTCGTTTGCTGGGGCTGGCTCAGGCTCAGGCGCGGCGGCGGGCTCGACAGCGGTCTCGGCGGAAGGCTCTTCCGCGGGATGTGCAACGGCTGGGGCAGCAGCCTCCGCGATGGGCTCGGGGACTGGCTCATGCGTGTTTTCGGGGGTGGGCAGGGATTCTGAGAGATTGTCGGTGAGCATGGCGGTGTATGGTTCTATTCTCACACGATTCAACGGGGCGTGGAGGTACGCACCGTCTCTCATGGCTCCGGTTGGCGGGCAGCGGTCGCCGAAGGCGTTATTGACTTCAACCGGCTCAGATTCGTCTGCACGGTTTGCCAGCGAGCCGCGTCCTTCCCGGCGGGGGCCGGCAAGGAAGGATTGGAATAGAACTGGAGAATGTTGTCGCGCAGTTGCGGCGAGGTCAGATCGAAGTCCTGCGCAGAGAGCCTGGCCAGGAGGTTCGAATAGGTTTCGTCCGCAAGGGCGTATTCCCCGGCCCTGGTCGTCATGCCGCTGTCAAGATCGCTGTTGGGCAGGACCAGCGCGCGGGCACGCTCATCCTTGAGCAGCGCGCCGTAATGATCGACGGTCGTATTGATGCTCTTGATATAGAGATCTTCCGTTTGAGGGGTGGGGTTATTGAACCCCAGGCCTTTGAATGGGCCGATCCTGGGCATGAAGCGCAGAAGCGTGGATAAGATGCGCGTGCCCAGACCTGGCCTGGTATAGGTCTTCCCCCACTCTCGCTCGTAGTCGGAGCGGGTGAGGCGATAGAGGAACTTCTGCCGGGCAAAGTCCGGCGTCTCGCGGATCAGGTCCTTCTTGTGCGTCTGGAGCGCGACCTGGGTCATCTCCGGAATCAGACGGCCGATGGCGAAGCGGTAGGAGCCCACCGCCAGATCCTCGTGCGCCAGCACGTCCTTCAACTGCTCCCCGTAGACAACCGGAAAGCACCGCTCCAGCAACGGCTGCGCGACCTGGAACCCGATGAAGTCGTGATACTGCTCCGGGGCATAACGGTTCCTTGCCACCTGGAGTGTGTCGAACCCAAACTCCGTCTTCAGATGCGCGGTCCTGTCCTGCGCGTAGCGGACGGAGTTGCCGAATTTCGCACGTAGCTTTGGATACTGGATCGCCACGGCCTGGTTGACTGCCGGGTGGCCGTCAATATCCGACGCATAGTGCGAGAGCGCGCCCAGGGCAAATGCATACTCGTCCACGTCCCGGCTCTCCCGCAGCAGTTCCAGGACGAAGTCGCCGGTGCGGACGTAATGCGTCAGGTTACTGAATTCCTTGCTGCCAAACGGATAATAGCCCAGGTCCTGGATGACGGATCCGCCATAGGCGTAGGCATGGGCTTCTTTGAGCTGGTCTTCCGTCAGACCAGGAAAACGTTCCAGCAGGAGGGGCCGAATCCCGGCAATCCATAACAGGTCGACGATTTCCTCGTGGGTGAGGACGGAATAGGCGAGGCAGCCCGCGCTGGCCATCAGAAGGGCGAGAAGAACCGCCGCTACGCGAACAAGCGGCGGGCGCCTGGGGTTTACCGAGGCGCGTTGCGGCTTCCGCTTCCGGCACATGGTCAAATCCATCCGAGGACCATCAGGACTGTGACGATGACGAGGGCAAGCCCCACGCCTCCGGTCGGGTAATATCCCCAGTTTTTGCTGTGCGGCCAGGTTGGCACCGCGGCAATCAGAACCAGAATCAATACAAGGATCAGAGCGATCAGAAACATCTTCTTCTCCCAGCCCCCCTGCCGCCTCCGTGGATGCCAACCGGCCCCCTTGCCCCCCGGCCAGCCCTGAGGCGGCAGCGCGCGCAGATACACTCTCCCACGTTGCGGTCCGGACAGTCTGAGCAAAGGTGCACGTTTCATCCGGCTCCACAGAACGCAGATTCCCTGGATTCCGCATCCCTGGACCGCTCGCGCGGCGATCGAATACCCCGGCCGGCATCGCAAACGCATCGAAACCCGCTTTTGGAATGGAGGAGAACACCCTGCGCAGGACATTCAAGTCATGCGCTGTTAAAAAGCCCACCTATTCCGAGTCTTTCCGCAGCCTTTGAAGTCGAGCCCTGTTGCCAGACCGATCATGGAAAGTGATAGAGGAGATCAGGATACGTTTGCCTTGGTCCCTCTGGTTCTTGAGTGGACAGACCGGGCCGGGCCGATTGAGAATGTCTCGACATCCGAGGAGGCTCCATTGAACCGGTTGAATCTGACGAGGCGGGATTTTGCGCGGCTGGGAACAGGCGCTGCTCTTGCGGCCGGCGCGGGCCGGTTGATGGCCAGGCCGCTGGGGTTGCCCATCGGATTGCAGCTCTACAGCGTGCGCGAACTGCTGCCCAAGGACTTTGACGGCACGCTGGCCAAGGTGCGCGCGGCCGGCTACACCGACGTGGAGGCGGCCGGCTACTACGGTCGCACGGCGGCCCAATTCCGCGCCGCCATGGACAAGGCGGGGCTGAAGTGCACCAGCACCCATCACGCACTGGGCGACCTGCTCGACAAGGGCGACGAGCTGATCGAGTACGGCCACGCGCTGGGCCTGGAGTACCTGGTCTGCTCCTGGCCGTCGCGCCGCGACCGCAAGGACGGCGGGTTGAAGCTGGACGACTGGCGCTGGGTGGCCGAGCAGTTCAACAGGATGGGCGAGAAGGTGAAGGCCGCCGGCATGACCTTCGGCTTTCACAACCACGGGCCAGAGTTCGGCGCGGAGGGCGGCGTGGTCTTTTACGACGAGCTGCTGCGGCTCACCGACCCGAAGCTGGTGGTCTTCGAGATGGACTGCGGCTGGGTTGTTTCCGCCGGACGCAAACCGGAGGAGTACATCCTGAAGAGCCCGGAACGCTTTGCGCTTCTGCACATCAAGGACCTGGAGCGCGGGGCAGACGGCAAACTCACGTCCGCCATACTGGGCCGCGGAACCATGGACTACCGCCCGATTCTGCGCGCCGCCACCAGCCTGAAGCACTACTACATCGAGCAGGAAGAGTTCGACATGGACCCGATCGAGGCCCTGCGCCTCAACGCCGAGTACATGGCGAAGATCGATCTCTAGAATGGTACGGGAGGACGGAGGGCAGGTTCTCACCTGGCTCCGCCGTCCTGCCATATCGATTCGCGGCCTGCCGCGCCGGCCTGTGGGCGCTACTCCGGCTTGCTGACCGCGTTGCCCAGAGCCTCGGCCAGCCAGCCGGCGATCTTGCTTCCGCTGATGAAGATCATGCCAGCGCTGTCGACGATCTTAAGGATTTCCGCCTCGAAGCCCTTGAGCGATTGATTGATCAGCGCGTTAACGCAGGCCTTGACGCGGCTGTGCACGGCATTGCCGATCGCTTCGAGATCCGAGTACGGCATCACGTAGGGCTGGGGATACGGGACTTCGGCCTGGGCCGCGCCACAGAGCGGCACCAGGGGAATCCAGCAGACGCCGGCCGGGAGTGGATCGCCGGCAAAGGGCGGCCGCACGGCCATGGCCGCGACCTGCTGCGGGCTCAGGCCCTCAAGCCCGGCGGCAATGACGGGATTGTCCGAGCGGAAGACCAGATACGAGGTGAGGAACTTCTGGCAATTGCGCCGCCCGAGCAGAAAGTCATGGTCGCGGAAGCCCTTCGAGAAAAAGCCGCCGAAGGCGCTCAGCGCGCTGCCCTGCAACGCGGCGCCACCGGGGTTCTTCTCGTCTGTGGGCGCGATGACGAAGCGGCTGAAACCTTGCCGGGTGGTCAGCAGGCCCAGCGACTCGCCCTGAAAGCGGGACTGCGCGATGAGGGCATTGAGGACGCGGCCGGCAATGCTCGGCAGGGAGGTGGGCCCGGAGAAGTTCTTGCTGAAGGTCTCAGTGGAGGGAAAGGGAGCGATGGAAAGGACCGCGCGGTCGGCGGTGTCGGCCTCTCTGGGGTTCTGGCCGCCGGCGGACTGCGGCGCCAGGTTGGCGATGTAGTCGTGCGCCAGCGCAAACGGGTCGTTGTCCGTCACGCCGCCGTCGACGTTCAGGGTGTCCAGCGTGCCATCGGCGGGAACCAGGCCGGCGAAGTCGGGAGGAACCGGGCAGCAACTGCCCTCTTCGCTCCACGACTTGTCCTCATACAGGCAGGCCTTGCGCGTGAGGACGCGGGGAGCCAGCGCCAGCGGAAAGGCGCCGGTGGCCAGTGCGGCCTGGCCGAGCACGGGCCAGGAGCCTTGCCCGTCGGCCGGCAGCGGCTCGACGGGCGCGCCGTCGGCAGCGGTTACGGCGGAGCCGTACTGGAAGCGGATGCGGTCGCCGAAGTAGGTGGCGAACTCCCCGGCGGTCTTCGCCGCGTTCGAGTAGAGCGGGTAGTAGGTGCCGCGCAGGTTGGTCAGCGTAAGCATCAAGGTCAGCGATGGGGAGATATAGCCGCGGCCGGCATTCGACTGCGGCGGCATCAGCGCGTCCGCGGCGATCTCGTTGAGCACCGTGCAGTCGAGCCCAGAGACAAGCTGCGGATTGGCTTTCAGGTCCCGGGTCTCGAGCAACCGGAGGATGTTCACCCGCTGCACCCAACTGTCGTAGAGGCGGTTGCCGGTGATTGCGCCGGGCGCGGCAGCCTCGGCGATGTGGGGAAAGTTCTCCTGCAACTGCACGGCGGAGATGGCCGCGCACATGCCCCCGGCGGAGGCGCCGGTGAGCACTTCGATGGAGACCTGGTGGCGCGGGACGGTTGCGCCGGCGGCCTTTGCAGCCTCCCAGGCGTCCATGGCTTCGATGAGGAAGTCCAGTACGCCGGCGGTGTAGGCGCCTGCCGAAACGGCGCCCGGCATATTGATGGCAAGCTTGAATGGTCCGATAGCACCCATAGCAACCTCCGTTGTTTGTTCCCGGTTAAGGCGACTTACCGACTGAGCACGAATTGTACCGCGAACTTATGTAATTCCGTGCGCAAGATTTGCGGCGGGCGGCCGGCGGCGGATTGTCCCCCGTCCCGCTTCCGGTAGGCTGGAGAGATGAATGTCTTTGACGAGAAGCGGGCGGAGTTGGAGCGGTACGAGTTCATGATGGGCACGGAGCGCGGGCGGCTGGCCGTGGCGCTGGATCTGCTGACCGACGCGCTGATCCTGGTGGGCCAGCACGGGGTCTACTGCACCTCGAGCCGCAATCCGCAGAAGCCGGCGCTTGACCTGGAGGCGGTGCTGGGCGGCATCGATGGGGCCAAGGCGCTGATTCAGTCAGTGATGGAAGAGCTGCGGGGGCAACGGGAGGGGTCAGAGACCAGGGATCAGGGAGCAGGGAACAGGGATCAGGGATCGGCCTGAGAGGCGCGGGCGGGAAGCTGGCCGCGGGAATCGAAAGTGCGATATGCTGGAAGAGCGCGCCCGTAGCTCAGCTGGATAGAGCGAATGCCTCCGGAGCATTAGGTCGGGAGTTCGAATCTCTCCGGGCGCACCATTCAACTTATTTGTTTTTGAGTATTTAGCTTATATCCGCGCACCCCGGACGCGTCGCCGCCTGAGGCTTGTGCGTGGTTCCGGCCCAACCGGCGCAGCAGATTGCCTTGGCCATTGCTAGCTTCAGGAGACGATTTCGCCCGCAGACTGAGTGGACTGCGGGCCTTTCCGTTTTCGAGCTGATCCCGCAGCAAAAACGCGAGGATGGTAGTCGGTTGTGGAGGGGGGGCCGCGCCACAGCGTGAGCCGCCATCGCGTACAATGGCGGGTATCCCGATTGTGGAGGCTTGCTCTGTACGCCGCGCTTTTGACCCGCCTGATTGCTGCTGCTGGTATGCTGGCCGAACTGTCAGCGCGGGCCGCCGCGCTGCTGCTCTTTGCTCCGAGGAACGACTGGCGCCACCTGGCGAAGGCGTGGTTTTCGAATCCGTTTCAGGGCCAATACCGGTTCAACTGGTTCGACCTGGGCTTCCTCCTCCCGTACTTTGCGGTGATGATCATCCTGTCGCTGTACGGCATCCATCGCTACACGATGGTGTACCTCTACTACAAGTACCGCAGCAAGTACACGAGCGAGCCGCCGGAGCACTTTGAGGAGTTGCCGCGGGTGTGCGTGCAACTGCCGATCTTCAACGAGCAATTTGTGATCGACCGTCTGATCGAGGCGGTGTGCGCGATGGAGTACCCGCGCGACCGGCTGGAGATCCAGGTTCTGGACGACTCGACGGACGAGACGCAGGAGGTGGCGGCCGCGATTGTGGCGCGGTATGCCGCGATGGGCCATCCGATCGAGTACATTCACCGGACGAACCGGCATGGTTACAAGGCCGGGGCGCTGGATGCGGGGCTGAAGGTGACCAAGGCCGAGTATGTGGCCATCTTCGACGCGGACTTTGTGCCGCCGCCGGACTGGCTGATGAAGGTGATCCACCACTTTGCCGAGCCGCAGATCGGCATGGTGCAGACGCGGTGGACGCACCTGAACAAGGACTACAGCCTGCTGACGAAGATTGAGGCGATTCTGCTGGACGGGCACTTCGTGCTGGAGCACGGGGCGCGCGTGCGTACGGACGACTTTTTCAACTTCAACGGCACGGCGGGAATGTGGCGCATCCAGGCCATCGTGGACGGCGGCGGCTGGCAGCACGACACGCTGACCGAGGACACCGACCTGAGCTACCGCTCGCAGATGGCGGGGTGGAAGTTCAAGTACCTGCCGGAGGTCGGTTGCCCGAGCGAGCTGCCGATCGAGATGACGGCCTTCAAGACGCAGCAGGCGCGGTGGGCAAAAGGGCTGATCCAGACCTCGATCAAGGTGCTGCCCATGATGTTCAAGTCCCACGTGCCGCGGCGGATCAAGGTGGAGGCGGTCTACCACCTGACGGCCAACATCAGCTATCCGCTGATGGTCATCATGACGGCGCTGCTGATGCCGGCAATGATTGTGCGCAGCTACCAGGGGTGGTTCCAGATGCTCCTGTTCGACGTGCCGCTGTTTACGGCGTCGACGTTCTCGATTGCGGTCTTCTACCTGGTGAGCCAGCGGATTCTCTATCCCAAGACGTGGATGAAGACCTTCTACTATTTGCCATTCCTGATGGCGCTGGGCATCGGCCTGACAGTGACCAACTCGAAGGCGGTGATGGAGGCGCTGCTGGGGATCAAGAGCGCCTTTGTGCGGACGCCCAAGTTCCGGGTGACGAAGAAGGGCGAGAAGTCGCAGGCGAAGAAGTACCGCAAGCGGCTGATTCTGGCGCCGTGGATCGAGCTGGCGATCGGGACGTACTTCTTCCTGGCCATTCTCTACACCTTCACCAACAACAACTACTTCACGGCGCCGTTCCTGATTCTGTTTGTGATCGGGTACTGGTACACGGGGCTGATGAGCCTGCTACAGGGGCGGTTCGACCGGTGGAAGACGGGTCCCGTGTCGGAGGAGGAGTCCAGCCCGCGGCCGTTCCCGGTGGGGGTGTAGGGTTCAAGACAGGTTACCCGGGGAGGAGAGATGGCTCGTGCGCGATGGAGTCTTATCCTTCTGCTCCTGAGTGGTGCGCTCGTGTCTTTGGCAGGGCAGCAGGTGCCGGCAATCCGGCCGGGGGAGAAAGCCGACATCCTCTTTGCAGTGACCGGACCCTCCTCGGCAAAAGATGAGAGCGGCAAGCCCGCGTTGGCGGAGCTCGATCCGATCGCTTTTGTGGTTGGCGGAGAGCTGCGGGGTTGCTACGGGACGGGGCAGCAGGCCAACGCGGAGGCCCTGGAGGCAGCGATGCGGCGGAGGCTCGAACGCGCCTATTCGCCCGGACACATTTACGCGGTCTTCTCGGGCGGCGCGTTCTGGGGCGAGGCCGTTGCGGTGAAAAGCTGCATGGATGAGGAACTCGACCTGAGCGGGTGCGCACGGCTGCGGCCGGCCACGCCTGGTGCAACGAGTCCGCGGAACTTTGAAGGCATTGCCTTTTCGGGCACGCAACCAGCACATTCACACGGAGCGATGAATGCCCCGGTTTCGGACGCGGAGAAACGAATCCTGCTCGACCAGGCAGTTGCGGCTTTTGCGACGCACGGGGTGAAGGCGTGGAAGGCGGGGATTCTGCTGGCCGGGACGCGCAAGATCCAACTGCAATCGGGACACTCGGCGCTGTCTGGCAGCGCCCTCTACCAGACGCCCGCGCCGAAGCACGGCGAGTATCACTCGTATCGCCTTTTTTTGGTTGTCGAGGAGAGCCAGGGCAGCTGCGAGCTGGTGCTCGATTCGTTCCACAAGGCCACGGTGGTTCTCGACTCCATCGCTGAGAAGCCGAAGCCGGGCGAAGAACTGGACGAGGAGAACGAGACGGACCGGGAGGAGTTTTTTGACGGCTTTCCGCTCAATCCTGGGGAGCCGGATGTGATTGTGAGCAGGCATACCTACTACGAAGCCTGGGGTTACTCCATTTACCGACGCTCAGGTGCCAGGTACAAGATGATCTACGAGGGTTGCGGCGGGGGCTCGTGAGCAGGGGGATATGTGGATAAGAGCCTGAGAGATCTGCTGTTCGGGATGCCGTGGACCTTTCCGGTCTTTTTTGTCTGCCTGTGGTGCGGGATCAGCTACCTGATCGCCTGGATGAGCGGCTGGCAGGAGCTGGCGCGGCGCTTCGCCAGCGAGAGCGAGCCTTACGGGGACACGCTCAGCGCGGGGCCGTGGTTCATCGTGGTCTACCTGCGCTACTGGACGAAGTACGGCGGCGTAGTGCGGATGCGGGCGGCTGCCGGCGGGCTCTATCTTTCGGCGATCTTCCTGTTTCGGCTGGGGCATCCGCCGCTGCGCATTCCGTGGAACGAGATTCGCGTGGGGCGCACCCGGTACTGCATGCAGAACTACGTGGAGCTGACGCTGGGCAGCGAGGAGCGGATTCCGCTGCGCATCCGCGAGGGGACGGCGCGGATGCTGGGGCTGCTGGAGCGGATGAAGTAGCCCGAAGATACTCCGGATTCCGGGTTCAATCCGTGTGGGTGATCCTCCCATAAGCGCTAAGATAACGATTGACAATTGATCCGGGTATTACTATTCTGCGTGCATGGCTGAACTTGAGAATTGGCGAGTTCTCTTGAGTTTGCTGCCCTCGTCCTGGGAGCAGTTGGGCC
>JBAVMZ010000300.1:0-1577 GCA_049690595.1 Occallatibacter sp.
ACGCTAATGAGCGCAAGCACCCGCCTCGTGTCCAAGCCGGTGAGACCCGGCGAACGACCCAGACACTCGCTGGATTGTAAAGGAGCGCGAACGTGAACGAGAGAGGGATTCGCCGGATGGCGGGCTACATTGTCGCCCGCCTGCCGGAAGCGGGGTTCGGCGAGGTCGCCGACCCGCGTCGAGGGAGTACCAAGTGGAAGCTGCCGCAGCTGTTGACGGCGGTGGTGGTCGGGGCGATGGCCGGTTGCGGCAGTCTGCGGGAGGTGGAGCAGCTGACCGAGGTGCTCTCGGCGCCGATGCGGCGGCGGCTCGGCTTCTCGCGCCGGCAGCCCGACACGACCTTGCGCGACGTGCTCTGCGCCTTGTCGGTGGACGAGCTGCGCGGCTGTCTGCATCGCCTGGTGCGGGCGGCCTGGAGAAGGAAGGCGCTCGCGCCGGAGGGGTTGCCCTTCGGCGTCCTGGCGCTCGACGGCAAGGGAACGGCGTTGCCCTGCTGGGACGACGACTATGTGCAGAGGCACGTCCCGCAGGAAGGGTTGCCGTTCGGTCTCGCGCGCACCGTGACCTGCACGCTGGTCTCTGCGGCGGGGCGGCCGTGCCTCGACGCAATTCCCATCCCTGCTGCGACCAACGAGATGGGGCACTTCAAGGTCTGCTTCGACGCCGTGAAGCAGACCTATTCGAACCTCTTCCGGCTGGTGACCTACGACGCCGGAGCGCTCTCCGAGGAGAACGCGCGCCAGGTCGTCGAGAGCGGCAAGGACTACCTGCTGGCGCTCAAGGGCGAACAACGCACGATGTTCAAGCTCGCCGAGCAGTTGCTCGACGCCAATGACGTGGCGGACCAGACCGTGGACGTCCTCGACAAGCACACGGCGGTGACGCGGCGACTCACGCTGCTCACCGTGAACCAGAGCTGGGCCTACGGCGACGGCAAGAGTCCCATCGAGTCGGTCTGGCAGCACGCGCGCACTTTTCTACGCGTGGAATCGGTGCTGACGCGCGACGGGGTCAATACCCGGCACGAGGCTCGGCTCTTCGTGTCGAGCCTGACCGAGAAGACGCTCACTCCCGCGCAGTGGCTCAAGGTCGTGCGCAGCCACTGGGGCGTGGAGAGCAACCACCACACGCTCGACACCGCCTTCGCCGAGGACGATCGTCCGTGGATCGTCGCCGACGGCAACGGGATGCTCGCCGTGCTCGTGCTCAGGCGCATCGCCTACACGCTGCTCGCGCTCTTCCGAAGCGTGAGCCTGCGCAGCGAGCAGAAGGGTGCGATGCGCTGGGCCGACCTGATGCGGTGGGTTTGGACAGCAGCGGTCTCTGCGGTCGAGGCGCATCTGGAGGGATTGCGCCCGAGGGAGGGGATCGTCGCCAGGTGCTGAATAGCCGGGTCCCACCGCGCCTGACGACGAGATAGACAGCGCAACGCCATCGCATCGAGATGCGGCCACGCCGGTGGCCGCGTGTCGCGGCGTGCCCAGCGCGAGGATTCGCAGCCGCCTCTGGCGTCGCTACGGGCAATACCCAAAGTGCATGCAAGTCTCGCGCCGATCAAGCCTGCGACTACGTGGCCA
>JBAVMZ010000301.1:0-16193 GCA_049690595.1 Occallatibacter sp.
ATTCCAAGCCGTTCCACGGCCCTCCACCCTTGAAACACCACACCGATCACCACAAAATCAACTCGTGTGAGAAATTGCGGTTAGGGCAATCGTATTTGAAACCGGCTGGATACCAATCCGGATACGGCATGGCGGCGCAAGGGACCCCGGAGATACGGCTTTGTATCAGGGCATGGCTTTAGACCGGTTCCAGAATTCCCGTGCCCTTGCTGGCATGGTGCAAGGTGGCATTTTCTTGAGGAAAATGCCACTTGAGTCCATCGCTTCCGGGGTACAGCTATTCTGGAACCGGTATAAAGCCTCTCGCGCCCGCACCTGTTTCAAGGGCCTGAAGGCCCCGGCTCCCTCCAAAGGAACAAGCAAAAGCAACACCACGGCTCTTTTGCTGCAGGGTAAATGGGGAATCAAGATGCGTTTGCCCTGAAGCGCACTCCGCTTTTCCTCGCCGCCACACCGCGTTTGGTGGTTTAATGCCAAGATACGGAGAGGCTGGCGGGACCGCTCGCCGTGGTGTCCCGAGTGGCCACGGGAAGGCCGCAGCTGGATCGTGCTCCTGCAGAGGCGGCGGCCGCGGACCACGCAGGACATATGGTGCGCTCGCGGGAGTCGCTCCGATTTCTTTGCCGGGAGGAGGCAATGCCCAACCTGGTTGCAGGCAAGCGGCTGGCGTTGGCGCTGGCGGTTTTGCTTGGCGCCTCTCCGGGAGCGGCGCGGTCACAGGCCCCGGCTGCCGCACCGGCGCCGCAGAGCCCGGCGGAGCAGGCTCAGCCCATCGCCCAGGCCGTGACCCAGCCCACTCCCGAGCAAGAGGGCGATGCGCTGATGGGCCACCAGCGCTACCAGGCCGCCATCGCCGCCTACAAGAAGCAGACGCCGGTGGACGCCGCCCTGCTGAACAAGCTCGGCATCGCCTACCAGATGCTCTTCAACCTGACCGAGGCGATGCACTGCTACCAGGCCTCGCTCAAGCTGGAACCGAAGAACCCGCACGTGCTCAACAACCTGGGTACCGTCTACGACTCGATGAAGGAGTATGGGAGCGCGGAGCGGATGTACCGGCGGGCGCTGAAGATCGATCCTCATTCGGCGCTGGTGCTGAAGAACCTGGGCACCAACCTGCTTTCGCAGCACAAGACGAAGAAGGGCTGGGAGGCCTACCAGGCCGCGCTGGCCGCCGACCCGAACGTCTTCCAGGACTCGGGCAGCCCGCACGTCGAGAACCCCGCTTCGTTGCAGGATCGCGGCGCGATGAACTACTACATGGCGCGCACTTGCGTGAAAGCCGGCCAGAACGACCGCGCCATCGAATACCTGCGCATGGCGCTCAACGAGGGCTACACCAACGCGAAGAAGCTGCTGGCCGACAACGATTTTGCCCCGCTGTGGGGGACGCCGGCCTTCGAGCAACTGCTGGCCGCGCAACGGGCGCAATAGGGGCCAGGGGGAAGAGGAGATCGGCCAGAGGACGATGGCTGTCGTCCAGGCGCCGGCCGGAGCCGTCTAATCCGGTGAGGGTTGCGCCCTCTCCGGAGACTGCCCGTGAACCGCTCCCGCCTCTTTGCCGCCGCCGTTCTCTTTGCCGCGCTTGCCGCGCCTGCCTTGGCGCAGGAAGCGCCGGCGCCATTGCCGGGCGAAGCGCGGGGCGCGGGCCGAGGTGGATGGGCTGGGCGGATGGGCCAGGGAATCACCGGAACCGTCACCGAGGCCGTCACCGATCACTTCACGGTGAAGACGGACTCCGGCGCAGTGTATACGGTGCACTTCAGCGTGAACACGCGCATCCTGAAGCAGTCGATCGAGCGCCGGGCGCAGGGCCAGGGCGGCCCCGACCGGGGTCACGACAGAAGCCAGGATCGCGGCCCGGCGCGCTCCCAGGGCGGCGAAGGCCGGGGGCCGGGCGTGCCGCAGGAGATCAAGGCCGCAGAGATCAAAGTGGGCGACACGATCCTGGCCGCGGGCGAGACCGACGAGGCATCCAAATCGGTGGACGCGGTCGTGGTGCTCCTGCTCGACCCGGAACGCGCAAAGCAACTGCGCGAGCTCGAAGCCAGCTACGGCAAGACCTGGCTGGCGGGGCGGGTGACAGCCATCCAAGAGGCAAAGGTCACGATCGAGGGCATGCAGGACAAAGCCGCTCACGCCTTTGTTGCCGACGAGAATACCGCCTTCCGCAAACGGCGCGAGCCCATCACGCTGGCCGACATCCAGGTGGGCGACATGGTGCGCGTGGAGGGCGCGGTGAAGGACGGCGTCTTCGTGGCAACGTCAGTGGCCGTCATGGGCATGCCTCCGGGCGGCACGCCGGTGCTGGGCCGGGAAGCCGTACCGTCGCCCGCTCCGGCGCCGCAACCAAAATAGGGCGCGCCAAATCCATCCTCCGGACGCCGGGCAGGGTTCGTGCCGGCCCACCCTGGGGGTGCGGAGTACCTGTCCCCCCGAGACGGCAGGTTTGGGCTTAGGGAAGGCGGCCAGGGCAGGGTTTCAGGCCAGGCGGGAGCGCTCCCAGACGGCGGCGTCGAAGCGGTGGGCGCAGTCGTACTCCTCGGCGCGGTAGAGATCGATGGCTTCGCGGTTTTCTTCGGTGACGGTGAGGGAGATTTCGGTGACGCCCTGGCGCATGAAGCAGGAGGCGGCCACGTCCAGCAGCATCCGCGCCAGGCCGCGCCGGCGGAACTCCGGGCGCACGCAGACCTGGGTGATATGCCCGCTCTCCGGGCTGACGCGCGAGCCCAGAATCAGCGCGGCCAGTTCGCGGCTGGTGCGCTCGGCGACGACGTGGGAGACGGTGGGCGAGAAGGCGCCGCAGCCGGAGTAGCGCACGATGTTGTTGAGGAAGCGCAGCGAGCCGTGAATCGAACGGTACTGGTCGTTGATGACCGCGTCGGGATGGCCGGCATAAGCCTGGGCGATGAGACGGCCTGCGGGGTTCAGGTCCTCGTCGCGCCAGGTGCGCAACTCCAGGCTCGGTGGGAGCGCAACCCTGGGAGCGCTCCAGACGCCGGCCAGCGAACGGACCATGAAGAGCCGCGGATAAACGGCGAAGCCGGCCTGGCGAAAGACCTCGGCGTGCGTGCCCGAGGGATGGAGAAGCAGTTGCGACTCGATGCGGTCGACCTGGGGCGAGGCCTGGAGCAGTTCTAGCAGGTGGCGCAGGAGCTTGTCCTCGACCGCGCGGGGTGTCGGGCCGCCGCCGGGCTCGGCGCCGCCCAGCGCAAAGACATCGCCGACCACGGCCTTGGTCTCTTCGTAGACACAGAAGACGTATCCGGTGACGGCGCCGTTGTTGACGACCGCGTAGCCAGGCAACATACGGCTGTCCAGGTACTGCATCAGCAGGCGGGCGGAGACGCGGTAATCCCAGTGCAGCCGCTCGCGCCACACTTCGCCCTCGGCATCCAGTACCGGACGCAGGGCGCCTGCGGTGAAGTGCCGCAGGTCCAGGATCTCCAACTCGTCTTCCGGTCTCATCTTCGCGCGCCGGGCCGAGGCCTCCGGCAATCTCCTTGCCAGAATGGTGACCGTACCCTGGCGAATGACACCTCTCGGCAACTCTCGCACGGAGCCGCGGTCAACTGCAAATCTAGGTACAGCTTATGGCGCCGCGGCAGGTCAGCGCCTGCCGACGAGATAGACGGCCAGGCCCTGCTCGGGCCAGGTGAAGAGCTGCTCGTAGTGGCGGCCGGCGAGAATCTCGTCGAGGGCGGCGGTGGTTTCCAGGTCCTTGCCGCCGCGACCGGCCACGCGCGCCACCAGCAGGTGTTCCTCGGCTGGCACGCCGTCTTCCTTGTAGTTGACCACCTCGCGATTGCGATAGAAGGAGAGGCCGTACTCCACGTCGCGGCGGACCAGGAAGACGGCCACCGTCTCGTTGGCAGGCGAGATCGCCGCTAATTTCGCGGCCAGCGGCCGAGCGGAGTAGGTGCGGTCCAGCAGGTGGATGGCGCGTTTGGTGGGCTCTATGGCGGGGATGCCGACGAAGGGGCCGACGCCGTAAAGGAAGAGCACCAGGACCATGAGGACGCCGGTGGTGGCCAGGCGGAGCCGTGCAACGCCGAAGCCCTTGACGACGACGACGATGAGCATGGCAGCGCCCGCAGCGGCGGCGAAGGCCACCACCATGGCCTGCATCGGGGGCATGGTGGGCCCGTGCGCCACAAACCAGGGCAGCAGCAGGGCAAAGACGGTCATGACCGCGAGCAGCGCGGCGTGGCCGCCCAGGACCCAGCGGCTCAGCCCCAACTGACGCCGGCGGAAGAGGTAGTCGCCGGTGAGGATGGTGATGGGCGGAATCGAAGGCAGGATGTAGCCCGGCAGCTTGGACTGCGAGAGGCTGAAGAAGAGGATGGGGATGGCGGCCCAGATGACGAGGAACTCGGGGAAGGCGTCGCCGGGCTGTGGGGGGCAGGGTTTATCCGGGCACCTGTGCCTTGCCCGCCACTCGGCGACGGACTTCTGCACGCCGTCGGCAAAGGCGCGGGCGGCGACGACGGTCCAGGGCATGACCGCCAGCAGGATTACGGCGCCGTAGTACCAGAAGGGCTGCTGGTGCTGGTAGCGGTTGGTGGCAAAGCGCTCCAGGTTGTGCTCGAGGAAGAACTCCCGGAAGAAGGTCGGGTTCTGGTGCTGGACGGCGATAAACCAGGGCAGGACGATGGCGAAGTAGAGCAGCATCCCCGGCCACCAGAAGGAGCGGCGGAGGAGGGACCACTCGCGGCGCAGGGCGGCGAAGGCGGCGACGATGACGATGGCCAGGAAGGGCGCCACGGGACCCTTGGCCAGCGTGGCCACGCCGGTGAAGAAGTAGATGTCGAAGAGCCAGAACTTGGAGTCGGTTTCGTACCAGGCGTACCAGCCGAGCAGGCCGATGGCCAGCGGGGCGGCCATCTGCATGTCAGTGGAGGCGCCGCGGGCAAAGCCGATGATGCCAGCGCAGGCGACGGTGATGAGGGCCGCGTCCAGGTGACCGCCGGGCCGGAATCGGCGCATGTGCAGGTAGATGAGCGCCAGCATGATGAAGGCGAAGGTGGCCGACGGCAGGCGCGCGCTCCAGTCGTGCACGCCGAACTCCTGGAAGACGAACATCGCGCGCCAGTAGTAGAGGGCGGGCTTTTCCAGCCAGGGACGCCCGTAGAGATAGGGGGTGACGCAGGCGCTGAGGCGGCCCTTGAGGGTGTGGGCGGAGTCGAAGCGCTGGAGCATCTCGTGGGCAATCTCGGCATAGCGGGGCTCGTCCGCGCCCACCAGGCCCAGGCCGTCGCCACCCACCAGAGGCGTTTGCCCGTAGAGCAGGAAGAAGAGGGTAAAGCCCAGGAAAACGGCAGCCTCCGCCACCACCGCCCAGCGGGGCAATTGAAGCGTGAGGCGGCCAAGCCGCGGCGGCAGTGCCGGCAGCGTCTCGGGTCCCGGTTGTTCGTCGCGCGTTTCCACGTCGAGCGTCTCTCCAGCCGGCGCGGGGAGCCGCGCCTTTCCTCGCATTCGCCGGAGCGGCAGGGGGAGGCTCCGGCGTAACTTTTGGCCCTGGCCCCGGCCGGCATTCCGGCAACCGCGCAGGGCCTGACCGAAACAAGGCTAACAGATTCTCCCGCGCCGGAAGGCATCCAGACGGCAGCGGCCGGGGTGCGGCGGCGGAAGTTCTTCATTCTCCTGATTGCGCCGGGGTCTTTTCGCGATAAGATGGGGGCGCCTGGCCACGTCCCCTGATGACTCCACGAAAAAAGCCGATCCCCCCAAATCTGGTTCCGCGCCTGGTTCTGGGCTGCGTGGTGGCGCTGTTCATCCTGCTGCTTCTGCTGCGGATGCTTTCGTTCGCCGTGGGGCACGGGCGGCGGCACGGTCACGGTCTGGGCACGCGGACGGCCCCGGCCGCTCTGCGCACGGCCCCGCAGGCTCGGCCGGCGATGACCGATCGCTTCGGCGACGGCACGCCCGATTTTCTCCGCCTTACCGACCCGGCAGACCAAGCCGCCTTCCGCCAGTGGTTCACGCTCATCGCCGACTACCAGGCGCTCCGTCCGCGCGGCGGGGTTCCGGCCGAAATCGCGGACTGCGCCAGCCTGCTGCGTTACTCCTACCGCGAGGCGCTGAAGCGCCACGACGACTCGTGGTTCCTGGCCAGCGGCATGGAGGTGCGCGCGCTTCCCGGAGAGGTGCGCGCCTGGCGCTACCCGGAGACGCCGCTCGGCGCCAACCTCTTTCGCGTGCGGCCGGGGGCCTTCGAGCCGGCGGATCTGACCGGCGGCGCCTTTGCACAATTTGCCGACGCGCGGACGCTGGTGGAGCGCAACGCGTACCTGGTCAGCCGCGACGTGCGCGAGGCCCAGCCCGGCGACCTGCTCTTCTTCCGCCAGTTCGGCCAGTCGTCGCCGTGGCACTCGATGATTGTGGTCGCGTCGGGCGCTCAGGCGCGGGTGGTTTACCACACGGGTCCCGATCACGATTCTCCCGGCGAGTTGCGGCGGGTGCTGCTGGCCGAACTGCTGGACCACCCGCATCCTCAGTGGCGGCCCATCCCCGCCAACCCCAACTTTCTCGGTGTCTACCGCTGGAACATTCTGCGAGGAACCCCATGAGGCTCCGTGGTCTGCCCGCTTCCGCACGCTCCGGCCTGGCCGGTGAAGGGTACGGGCTTGAGCCCGTACGCCAGACGCTCCCTGGATTTGCGGCTTCAGCCGCCGAGGGAATGGCAACCGTCGAAGAGACCGTCCCTCAGGGGCTAAAGCCCTTCGGGTTCCTGGGCCGGCAAGCGGCACGACTGAAGTCGTGCCCTGACACCTTTCGTGCCACGTGTCGAGCTTTTCCGTCCGCTTCGGCCTCCGCAGGGGCTAAAGCCCGCCGGGTGGTTGCCGCGTCGGACGGCACGACTGAAGTCGTGCCCTGTTACAAAACTGGCCGGATGGCGGAGACCAGTCTGATGGCGAAGACTGGCCGGATGGCGGCGGCGGTCGCGCTTCTGTTTCTTCTGGCGAGCGCCCTGCCCGCGCTGGCCGCATCGAAGGAGCCGCCGCGCTCCTTCTCGCTCTCCACAGCGCGCACCTTTGCGCCGGGCGAGAGCGTCAAGCTCCAGCTCTTCGCCAAGAACGTGCCCGCGCTCGAGTTCCGCGTCTACCGCGTGCGCGATCCGGAGAAGTTCTTCGCCGGGCTCACCGACCTGCATAGCTTCGGCGTCAAGGCCCAGTCGCCGGAAGAGCAGATCGAGGAGCGCACGTTTCTGGAGCGGATGCACGACTTCAAGGCGCACCTCTGGTACCGGATCCGCCACTTCTTCCGCGGCCAGTTCACCGACGAGGCGCGCGACAGCTTCCGCGAGGGCCAGGGCAAGCTGGGCAAGCGCAGCCAGGTCGTGGGCATGAGCGAGTTCGCGCGCGTGCCCCTGCTGAACGATAGCCAGCTTGTCGCCCGCTGGAAGCTGATTACACCGCCGGCGATTGTCAGCGAGACGCAGCAGTTGCCGGTGGAGGGACTGAGCGCGGGCGTCTACCTGATCGAGGCGACGGACGGCACCTACAAGGCCTACACCGTGGCCATCGTCACCTCGATCGCCATCGTCGAGCGGGCTTCGAACGGGCAGACCACCCTCTACGTGGCCGACCGCAAGACCGGCGCGCCGATTGTCGAAGCGGCCACCTCGCTCTGGACCGGCAATCATCTGGAATCCTCGGCCGCGACAGGCGGCGACGGCATGGCCACGCTGACCTTGACCTCGCAGCGCGTGAAGGCCGGCCAGGAGGCCGAGAACCTGTGGATGATGGCGCGGCACGGCGCCGACGCGGCCATCATTACGCCGTATGGGTACTCGTTTACAAGCGACCGCCAGACCGACCTGAATGCCTACGTCTACACCGACCGGCCGGTCTACCGGCCCGGCCACACGGTCCACATCAAGGCGGTGGTGCGCAAGCAGAAGGACGACGCGCTCGACCTGCCCGACGAGCGCACGTTGCACCTGCGAGTTACCGACGCCAACAACAAGGCGCTGCTCGACAAGGACGAGCCGGTCTCGGCGCACGGCGCCGTTGCCGACGACCTGACGCTGCCCAACGATGCCGCCCTCGGCTACTACTCGGTGAGCGTCCAGCGGCAGGGCACGGCCGCCGGCCAGGGCAGCTTCTACGTCGAGGAGTACAAGAAGCCCGAGTACCAAGTGACGGTGAAGGCAACTTCGTTGCGAGTGATCCAAGGGAGTTCGATTCAAGCCACCATCGAGGCGCGGTACTTCTTCGGCGAGCCGGTGGCCGGCGCCAAGGTGAAGTACGTCGTCCACACCGCAACGCATTGGTGGTGGGACGAGGACGAGGAGGGCGGCGACGAGGCCGGCTCCGGCGAGGGCGGCGAATCCGACTATAGCTACGGTGAAACCGAGCAGCAGGAGCACACCGGCACGCTGGACGCGAACGGCCGGCTGACCGTCTCCGTGCCCACGACCGAGGACGGCAAGCACTACGACCAGGACTATCGCATCGAGGCGCGCGTGACCGACGACGCCAACCGCGAGGTCGCCGGCCATGCGAAGGTGCTGGCCACTTACTCCTCCTTCCGCCTCATCGTGGAGCCCACCAGCTACGTCATCCGGCCCGGCCAGACGGCGAAGGTGAAGATCACGGCGCAGGACTACGACGGGAAGCCGGTGCAGACCGCGGTGTCGCTGGTGGCCAACCTGCGCAAGTGGGACTCCTCGGCGCGCCGCTGGAGCTCAGAGCAGGCGACGAGCCTGAAGGCGGCGACCGGTACGGACGGCTCGGTGCTGGTCGATCTGCCGCTCAGTTCGAGCGGGGACTTCGAGATTACCGCCAGCGCGCAGACCAAGGAGAACCGCACCGTGGAAGGCCACACCTGGGTGTGGATTTGGCAGGGCGGGGGCGAATGGTACAACCAGAACACGCAGGCGCAGATCGTGGCCGACAAGAAGAGCTACCAGGTGGGCGATACGGCGCACCTGCTGCTCATCACCGGCCTCAAAGAGTACTGGGCCGTGGTCACCGCCGAGGGCGACAGCGTGCAGTGGAAGCAGTTGATCCACGCAACCAGCGAGAGTGCGGCCTTCGACATTCCGCTGACGGTGAAGTCGCAGCCCAACCTGGTGATCAATGCCGTCATCGTGCACGACGACCAGCTCATCACCGCGCAGAAGAGCCTGAAGGTGCCCACCGCCGAGCGCACGCTCAGCATTACCGCAACGCCCTCGAAGGAGAAGTACCTGCCCGGCGAGCAGGGCAGCTTCGACGTGCTGGCGCGCGACTTTCAGGGCAAGCCGGTGGAGGCCGACCTGAGCTTCGGCGAGGTGGACGAGGCGCTCTACTCGGTGCGCCCGGATACCACCGGCGACATCGTGGCCAGCTTCTATCCCAAGCGCACGGTCTATCTGAACCCGGAGACCTCCTTCAGCTTCTACTTCTACGGCGAGGCGGGATTGAAGAGCCCGCTGTTGGCGCAGGCCGGCGCGCTCTTCCATCCGCGTCTGGCGCAGGTCAAGCCCGGCTCGGACCTGGTGATGCCCAAGGTGCGCAAGGCCTTCCCGGATACCGCGTACTGGAACCCCAGCGTGCACACCGGCCCGGACGGTCACGCGCGCGTCACCTTCAACTTCCCCGACGCGCTGACCACGTGGCGCACCACCATCCGCGCCATGACCGACGACGGCAAGGCCGGCGGTGTGGTGACGCGGGTGCTGGTGCGCAAGAACCTGATCGTGCGCCTGGCCGCGCCGCGCTTCTTCCGCCAGGGCGATGAGACGGTCCTGCGCGTCATTGCGCACAACTATCTCGAAAGCGCCAAAGACGTCACCTTCGCGCTCGACGTTGCCGGCCTGGACGTGATCGGCGGGCAGCAGCAGAAGCTCACCATCCCGCCCAAGGGCGAGAGCTATGTGGACTGGCGCGTGAAGGCGCGGCAGACCGGCAACGCCGTGCTGACGGCCAAGGCGCTGACCAACGAGGAGTCCGACGCGCTGGAGATGACGCTGCCCGTGCTGGCCTTTGGCGTCAAGCAGCGCTCGGCCACCTCGGGCGTTGTCTTCTCCGGCACGGCCCAGAACCAGTGGAACTTCGGCTATCCCGCCGGCTCGGACCCCGGCGCGCGCACGCTGACCGTAACCGTGGCGCCCAGCGTGGCCGGGACGGTCTTCGACGCGCTCGACTACCTGACCGGCTATCCGTGGGGCTGCACCGAGCAGACCATGTCCAGCTTCCTGCCCGACCTGATCGTGGCGCGGGCGGTGGACAAGCTGCACCTGCAATCGCCCATCGACCGGCGCCTGCTGAACGACATGGTCGACGCCGGCATCGAGCGGTTGCAGAGCTTCCAGCACGACGACGGCGGCTGGGGCTGGTGGAAGGACGACGAGAGCCACGTCTTCATGACCGCCTACGTGGTCAGCGGACTGGGCCAGGCCAAGGCCGCCGGCGTCAAGGTGCCATGGGGCATGACCGACAAGGGCCGCAATTGGCTGGCAGCCGCGGTCGCTGCCCATCCCGACATGGTGCCCGACCTGCGCGCCTACGTGCTTTACGCGATGGCTACCACCGGCGAGGCGCCCAAAGAGGCGCTGGACAAGGCCTGGAGCAAGCGCGAGAAGCTCAGCGACGAAGGGCTGGCGCTGCTGGGGCTGGCTCTGCAAGCAGCCAGCGACCCGCGCGCGCACGAGGCCGCCACGCTGCTCGAAAAGAAAGCTCACACCGATGCGACAGAGGCCTGGTGGCAGACCAGCTACGACGGGCTGATGGGGTACTGGTTCGACACCTCGGCCGAGACCACGGCCTTCGCGCTTAAGCTGCTGGTGGCCGAGGATAAGGGCAGCGCGCTGGCGCCCAAGGCGGCCGAGTGGCTGGCGCGGCACCGCGACGGCGACTACTGGTACTCGACCAAGCAGACGGCGATGGTGATCGGCGGCCTGACCGACTACCTGGAGCTGAGCGGCGAGCTGGCCAACTCCTCCGATGTGGAGGTGCTGGTGAACGGCGCGAGCCTGGGCAAGCGCCACTTCGGGCCGGGCGAGGGGTTCGGGGCCCCATGGCGGGTGCAGGTTCCCGCGGCGCAGCTCGGCGCGGGCGGCCAGGTGACCGTGCGCAAGAGCGGCAACGGACTGACCTACTGGTCGGCTGAAAACTCCTGGTACACCGCCGACCGCAAGGCATTTCAGCAAGGCCAGGTGGCGCTGAACATCACCCGCGACTACTTCCTGCTGCAGAAGAAGCAGGACAAGCCCACCGACCCCATCACCTACGACCTTGCGCCCCTCAAAGGCGCGGTGCACGTGGGCGATGTGGTGGCCGTGAAGCTGGCCGTCAGCGGCACCGAGTGGAAGTACCTGCTCAGCGAAGACCCGATCCCGGCCGGCACCGAGTTCCTGGCCAACACCGGCCTCTACACGCTGAACAACAAGCCCGCCTGGTGGTACGACTGGTTCACGCGCAAGGAGTTCCACGACGACCGGGCGGCCTTCTTCAACACCAGCTTCAGCGGCCGCCGCGAGTACATCTACCTGCTGAAGGTGGTCAACCCCGGCAAGTTCCAGATCAGCCCGGCCGCCGCCGGACCCATGTACCAGACCAACGTGCAGACCACCACCGATCCCGCCACCCTGGAGGTGCAGCCGTGAGTTACCTGAAAGAGCTTCTTGCCCGTCTGCGCGCGGGGCGTTTGTGGATTGCGGCCCAGTTCGTGGGCGCCGGCCTGCTTCTGTTGCTGGGCGTGGCCTGGACCCGCCTGCCGGAGAAGCACCTCTGGCAGGTGCTGCTCTCGCTCGTGATTCCGCTGGTCTTTGTGGGCGGCTTTCTGGTGCTTGCAGCCGGCACGGCGCGCAGGCTCGTCGACCGCCCCGGTCCCCGGCGCACGCGCTTCTGGTGGGGCGCGCTCACGCTGTTCATCTGGCTGGCCCTGGGCTGGCTGGCGTGGACGATCCTCGACTGGGCCGACGACCACATCTATCTCTGGGCCGCTTACCTGAACTCGAAAGCAGCGGCGGGCTGGCGGGCGCGCCTGTTCACCTTCAACCACCTTGTCAGTTGGTTCGGTTACCTGGAATGGGTGCTGCGCTGGGTGGTGGTGCCGGGCAAGCTCCTGCCCTACGCCGCGGCCTCGGCGCTGTGGGGCTGGCGGCTGCCGCAGGGGCGCGTGCTGCGGCTGCTCTTCAACTGGCGCTGGTGGGCGGCGTGGCTGCCGCTGGCGCTGCTGGCCGTTGCTTTGCCGGCGTATCTCTTCGCCGGCGATCCGCACGGAGCGGTCTCGTCGCAGGTCTGGCGGGTGGGGCTCAAGCTGGGCTACACCTATCTGGCGGGCGTCGCAAGTCTGGTGCTGCTGCTGGGCTGGCTGGGCGTGCTGCTAGCCCGCCAGCCGGAGCCGGCGGCGGACGCGCTGGACCAGGACCTCTTCCGGCGGCTGGGCGCGAGCCGGAGGTGGGTGTGGGCGCAGCTCGCCTGGGCCGCGCTGGCGGCCGTGGTCAAGGTTGCCCTGCCACGGCTCGGCGGGGGAGTGCCGGAGGACCATGGCGCCATCGTCGCCTTCTTTCTGCTGGCGATTGCGCTCCAGTTGATGACAGTCCGCTCGCTGCTTGCCGACGCCAGGCGGCCGGCGCGCCTGGTGTGGGGCGCGTGCGCGCTGATGGCCTGGATCCTTGTGGGGTTCAGCATTCCTTTGGCGCTGAGTCTCTGGTACCACCCGTTCTGGTCGTGGGTATTGGGCCTGATCGTTGGCCCGGCCGTTCTGATTCCGTTTGGCTCGGCCTCGTCGGTCTGGGCCTTCCGGCTGCCCTGGCGCAGGCTGCTCAGGGTGCTCATCGACTGGCTATGGTGGCTGGGGGTGGTCTGGGCGGCGGTGGTCGGGCTGGCGCTGCCGGCCCTGATCGTGACCGCAACCGGCGTCGGTGAGCCTCAAGCGCCCTTCTGGAGCGAGCTCGCGAAGCAGTGCCTCTTCTACGGGATGGGCGTGGGCGCGTGGGTGCTGGTCCTGGGCTGGTTCGCGGTGCGGTTTGCCCGCAAACAGCCGCCGGCCGCGGAGGCGCCGGTGGCCACTTACCCGGCTCCGCCGACATCTCTTTCCGCGAAGACGGACGCTTCACCCAGCGATGGAGCTTAGACCGGCTCCGGAGTTCCCGTGCCCTCGTTCTGTTCGTGCGGGGCGCCGATCTCTTGAGGAAATCGGCACTGGAGGGCAACGGTTCCGGGGTACGCCTGCTCTGGAACCGGTATAGGCGGACCCGGCGAAGGCCGCTCGCGGCAGGCAGTTTGAAGCTTGGGCAATGTTACTTTGAGCGATCTGACACTGGCTGGCAAATAGCGCAGCGCAGAGAGGTGAATTCCATCACGGGTGTTGCGCACGACAACGACAAAAACATCGGATAAACGGAGAAAGAAGGACTACCGTGACCAACGATGAACAGTACGAATCGGCCGTGAGGCTCATTACGAGCCTCGGAAGCGATAGAAACGAAGCAGAGGGCGGGCGTCTTCTTGAGTCCGCGGCAAACGCAGGACACGCCAAGGCGCAAGCACTTCTGGGATCGATGCTGCGCAGTCGCGGGGAGATAGGCAAGGCCATTGAGTGGCTCCAGAAAGCCGCCGACGCCGGAGATACTGACGCACAGGTTGAACTCGGCATGGTTTACGGCGATCCCAACGGTTCGCTTCGGGAATACGGCAAGGCGAATGCTTGTTGGAAATCGGCGGCACGCTCCGGCAATGGCGTGGCCATGTCAAACCTTGCCATGCTCTATGCGAATGGACTAGGCGTGAAGCGCAGCCCAACCAAGGCGGTTTTGCTGCTCATGGTGGCAGCGGAGCTTGGCAATTCGCCGGCTTTGGGTATTTTGAAAGAGGTCGCGCCTACGCTTCCCCGATATTCGACCCCCGATGCAATGACCAGAATGAGCGCGTCCCTGCAGAAGCTCCAAGCCATCGCCGATTCCGGAGAAATGAAGTCTCGCTGCCCCTGGGTTATCGATAACCTCGACAACCTGGCATGAGTTGCAATCCGGAACACGGGAACGGAAGGAGACGTTATGGCTTACGACACATCGAGCCCGCATATAGCTGCGGGAGTTCCGCTGCTGCGCCAGGGCCGGTTCCTTGAGGCTTTAGCGTGCTTTGAGGCTTTTGTCCGGGAAGAGCCCGGCAACGTGCTGTCGTGGAACTTCAAGGGTCTCGCCCTTCGCGGTCTCAGCCGCTTCGACGAGGCGGTTTCGTGTTTCAATCAGGCGCTAAAGCTGGCGCCAGACGACGCGCCCACGTTTGGCAACCTGGGCCGCACCTTGCACGACGGGCGAAGCTACGAAGCGGCGATCCGTGCATTCGATCGGTACCTGGCAGCCAAGCCCTCCTCCGACGGGTGGAATTTCAAAGGAAGCTGCCTTGCGAAACTGAAGAGACCGAAGGAAGCACTGGTCTGCTTCGGGAAGGCAATCGAGCTTAACCCGGGGAAGGCAGACTACTGGTCGAACAAGGGCGCGGCCCATGCCGATCTCGGAGCCTTCGAGGATGCCATTGCATGCTACAGGGAGGCAACGAAGCTGGACCCGGGGTTTGCAGCAGCCTGGTACAACAGGGCGGAAGCCGAAGAGGGGCTTGGCAGGAAGGAAGCGGCCATGGAATCCCTTCGCAAGTTCCTTTCGCTCAGCCCGATAGGGATGGAATCGGCAGTCGCGGACGCCCGCGAGCGGCTTGGGACGAACTGATACCGCCAAGGGGAGCTGAGCCAGCGGACCTGGATAAAGACCTGCTGGTTCACTCACGCAGCCGGGACCAGCGGGAGTCGTAGCCGCTCCTCTTGCGCCGCATCTACTCCCTCCCCCGCCCGATCCACCACGCCTTAATGAATTTCCAGTGGATATACACCGAGTGGTTCAGGTGCAGCAGCAGCCCTTCGCGCCCGTCCAGGAAGCCGAGGCGGAAGAAGTAGTTATAGATAAAGGTCGCCCAGGGGTTCAGCAGCGCGTTCCAGACAAATGCCGGCCACGACTGGCTGGTGCGGCCCTTCGCCGCCAGCAGCTCGGCAATCTCCGAGCTGTAGCGGTTCATGTGCTCGAGATAGATGACCATGTTGGGGTAGGCGTAATGCAGCATGTCGTGCTTCAGCCTGCCCCTGGGGCCGGAGAACTGCGGCGTCGAGTGCGGCCCGACGCCCTCGCTGAGCCGCGCCGCGCCGCGCTTGAAGAGGCGGAGCTTCCGGTCCGGATAGAAGCCGCCGTGGCGGATCCAGCGGCCGAAGATCAGGTTGAGCCGGGGAATCCAGTAGGCGTCGTACTTCGGCTCCCGGCCGTCGGCGCAGGCCAGCAGCTCCTGGATCTCCTTTTGCAGTTCGGGGGTGAGCGGCTCGTCGGCGTCCTGGAGCAGGATCCAGTCCATGGTGCAGAGGTCGAGGGCGACGTTCTTCTGCTCGCCGTGGCCGCCGAAGGCGTGGTAGCTGGTCTTGGCGCCGAAGGACTGGGCAATCTCGATGGTGCGGTCCCGGGAGCCGGAGTCGACGAGGACGATCTCGTCCGCCCACTTGACGCTTTCCAGCGTCCGGGGCAGATTCGCCTCCTCGTTCATGGCGATCATGGCGACAGAAAGGGTCTTGCGCATCGTAGGGAAGGATAAACCAGCGGGGGGTGGGGGCGCAGTGGGGGAGCTAGTACCCGGCCGCCTTGCCGTAGTGGCTGCGGTGGTCCTGGCCGGCTTCGAGTTCGCCGGTGCGCGGGTCCACGGCGATGCACTCGCCGTTCGACCAGTGGCCGTCCTTGACCGCCAGCGTGTAGCCCAGCGCGCGCAGGCCTTCCAGCGTCTCCGGCGGGAAGCCGGGCTCCAGGTAGAGCTTGTCGGGCAGGTACTGGTGGTGGAAGCGCGGCGCGTCGACGGCCTGCTGGATATTCAGCCCGCCCTCGGCCGCGGAGAGGAAGATGTTGGCCACGGTGGAGCTGATGCGCGCTCCGCCCGGCGAACCCAGCACGAAGCGCAGGCGGCCGTTTTCCAGCACGATGGTCGGCGTCATCGAGCTCAGCGGGCGCTTGCCCGGCGCAATGAGGTTGGCCGGCCCCTGCACCAGCCCGAACATATTCGGCGCGCCGGATTTCACGGTGAAGTCGTCCATCTCGTCGTTGAGCAGGAAGCCGAGCTGGCCGGCGGTCACGTGCGAGCCGAAGCTGTCGTTGAGCGTGGTGGTGACGGCCACGGCGTTGCCTTCGATATCGACGACCGAGTAGTGGGTGGTGTCGTTCGACTCGGCGC
>JBAVMZ010000302.1:0-2301 GCA_049690595.1 Occallatibacter sp.
GGCAAGTGCCCACCGACCGGCTCGGCGCCAAGCCCGCCAGCGCGGCCGGCTACGATATGCGGGAGGCTCTGAAGCCTCGCCGGCTCACCTTCGCCATGTGGGACATGGCCTACGTGCTGCGCCACCAGCGCGGCGGCAGCTTCGAGGACCACAACCGCGTGCTCGACGAGGCGGTGGAGCGCCGCTACAACACGCTGAGGATCGATCCAATGCCGCAATGGATCGACCTGGCCAAGCCGGAGCGGGTGCTGGAGTGGCCCGATCCGCACCAGCCCTTCATGCCGTGGAACTGGAACACCGCGGTCAAGGGGCCAGTGGGCGAATGGATCGTCGGGTTCATGGAGAGGCTCCTGCGCCGGCCGTCGCTCCACTACACACTCAGCGCCTGGTGGATGATGCCGGGACTCGCGACCTCGCCGGCCTGCCCCGCGCCGCTGCGCACCCCGGCGAATATGCGCGAGGGCGCCGAGATGTGGGCGGTGCTCCTTACCGAGTGGAAGCGCCGCTTCGGCCTCGAGCGGCTGGTCTATGTGGACATCGCCAACGAAACGCCTTACTTCTTCCCCCGCATTCAGGAGCGGCTGAAAGAGGCCTCCGGCGCGGGCTTTGGCGACGGGGCGAGCTTTTCGGCAAAGCAGTCGGCATTCCTTGCGGGCGAGATCGACGACGCGCTGAAACTGCTGCGGCGCGAATTCCCGGAACTGCGCTTCACCACCTCGATTCATGGCGACCTGCGCTGGCTCGATGTCCCGCTGGAGATGGACTGCCTCGACGTGCACTTCTACGCCGACGCCGATCCGCGCTGGACCGAGCGGACGCGCTTCGACGCGTTCTCTTCCGATCACCTCTTCGAGACCGAAGCCTGGTTTGCGGAGTTCTCCGATCGCTCAAAGAAGACCGCGGCTGCCGTGGCGCCGATGCTTCGAGCGCGCCAGCGGGCCAAAATGCAGGAGTTCGCCGCCTGGGCTGAGCGGCGCGGCATGCCGCTGACCACCTCCGAAGGCTGGTCGACCTGGTTCTATATCGACCATCCGAAGCTGGACTGGGGCTGGGTGCTCGACTGGTCCGAGTGGTCCTGCGACGACGCCATTGCCTGCCGTTTCTGGGGCTGGACCCCGCACAACTACACGCAGCCGCAGTTTGCCAACTGGAAGAATGCAGCCTGGCACCGCAGGCTCAACGAGCGCTTCCTGGCGAGCTGAGCTTCACCAGCACGCTGGCCGGCGCCTCCCGCTTCTTCACGCCGGTTGGTATACTTCGGGCTGTTCCGGCAAGGAACTCGTGCGATAGGGATCTGCCGATGCACCGGCCACTCTTCCTTCATTCCGCTTCCCCGAATCCGCCGCTGCGGGTAGGCCTGCTGCTGGACGGGCCCGTGCAACCTGCGTGGGTGGCCGAGGTGCTGGAGGATCTGACCCGCTGCGACTTCGTCCGAGTCGCCCTGGTCGTCTACAACGGAGAACGGGCCGGCCGCCCGCGAAGAGGGCCGGACACGGCTCTCGACCGGCGCAGCCTCCTATTCAACCTCTATGCGCGCTGGGACCGGGCGGGGCTCAACCCGGAAGAGGATCCCTTCCGGCCAACGGACTTGAGCAGGCTGCTCAAGGATCTCGATTCGATCGAGGTCGTCCCCGAGCGCCGGCGCTTCGTGCATCGTTTTGCCGAACCGGATATCGAGAGAATTCGCGAGCGGAATCTGGACGTGCTCCTGCGCTTCGGCTTCAACATCCTCCACGGCGAAATCCTCACTGCCGCGCGGTACGGGATCTGGTCCTATCACCATGGCGACAGCGAGTTCTATCGCGGCGGGCCAGCGTACTTCTGGGAGACGGTGGCCGGCGAGCCGGTGACCGGTGCGATGCTTCAAGTGCTCACCGGGGAGCTGGATGCTGGCCGCGTGCTGGAGCGCGGCTACTTCGCTACGCGGCCGGGGCGCTCGTGGTCGCGCAACCGCGTCCAGCCCTACTGGGGCTCGGCCACCTTCATCCAGCAGAAGCTCAAGGAACTGCACGAGCACGGCTGGGAGCGGGTCGAGCGCGGGATCGCGCCGCCGGCGCCTTACCGCGGAAAGGTGAAGATATACACCGCACCCCGGAACCGGACGATGGTGGAGTGGCTCGTTCGCAGGATTGGAGCCAGAGTGCGCCAGTGGGCGGCCGGGCCCCTGCGGATACGGCGGCTGACGCACTGGAAGCTCGGACTCCTGGTGGGCGACCGCAAGCGGCGGGCGGAGGGCGAGCCCCCCGACCCGCGGCGCTTCCACTGGACCCTGCCGCCGCGGGGGCACTTCCACACCGACCC
>JBAVMZ010000303.1:0-12058 GCA_049690595.1 Occallatibacter sp.
CTCTACGGCCGGCTGGAGCCCTCGCGCTCGAGCTCGAACCTGAAGATGATTCAGCCGCAGTGGGAACTGCTCCCAGACGAGCGGGACGATGCCGAGACGCGCCTGCTCGAAGTGGGCCGCCTGACGCCGGTCTACGAGTCGCTGAGCGGCGCGCGTCTGGCCTCGCGCTGGCAGCGCAAGACCATCTTCCACCTGCTCGAAAACCTGCGCGGCGCCGTGCCCGAGTGCCTGCCCCGCGCACTCGTCGAGCGGCTCCAGCTCCCCGACCGCGAGCGCTCTCTTCGCGAGGCCCACTTCCCGCCCGAGGGCACGCCCTTCGCCCAGCTCCAGGCCTTCTCGACCCCCGCCCATCGCCGGCTGATCTTCGAGGAGCTGTTCTTTCTCTCGCTGGGCCTGGAACTCAAGCGCCGACGGCTGCGCGAGCGTGCCGGCATCGCCTTTGCCACCAACGACCAGGTGCGCGAGGCCATCCGCGAGGTGCTGCCCTTCCACCCCACCGCGGCGCAGAAGCGGGCGCTGGGCGAGATCGTGGCCGATATGCGGACCGCGAGCCCGATGCGGCGGCTGCTGCAGGGCGACGTCGGCTCGGGCAAGACCATCGTGGCGCTGCAGGCCATGATCGTGGCGCTGGAAAACGGCTTCCAGGCGGCGCTGATGGCGCCCACGGAGATCCTGGCCACGCAGCACTATCTGGCCGCGCGCAAGCTGCTGGAGCGCTCCAGCCGCCACTACCGGCTGGCGCTGCTGACCGGCTCGCTCGACGAGGACCGCAAGCGCCGCACGCGCGGGCAGATCAACCGCGGCGAGGCGCAACTGGTCATCGGCACTCACGCGCTGATCGAGGAGAAGGTGGAGTTCGACCGGCTCGGCCTGGTGGTGGTGGACGAGCAGCACCGCTTCGGCGTGATGCAGCGCTTCAAGCTGATGAAGAAGCCCAACCAGCCCGAGCCGGACGTGCTGGTGATGACGGCCACGCCGATTCCGCGCACGCTGGCGCTGTCGCTCTACGGCGACCTCGACCTGAGCGTGCTCGACGAACTGCCTCCGGGCCGCACGCCCATAGCCACTCGGCGCGTTCCGGACGAGCGGGCAGGCGAGGTCTGGGCGTTCGTTCGCAAGCAGGCGGCGCAGGGGCGGCAGGCGTACATTGTTTATCCGGTCATCGAGGGCTCGCGCGAGGACGAGCCGGAGCTCGACTTCCCCAGCGAGGACGCCGAAGCCTCAGAAGAAACGCCGCCCTCACCTCGCCGAAAAACTCAACCAAAAGGTAAGACAGCGGAGCTGTTTCCACAGGCTGCGCAGGAAGCGAACCCTGGGGCCAAACAGGGGCTCAAGTCGGCGGTGGAGATGTACCAGAAGCTCAGCGCCGGCCCGCTCGCCGGCCTGCGCGTGGCGCTGCTCCACGGGCGGCTCGACGCGGACGAGAAAGAGGTCATCATGCGCCGCTTCCAGCGCGGCGAGATCGACGTTCTGGTCGCCACCACGGTCATCGAGGTGGGCGTGGACGTGCCGAACGCGACGGTGATGGTGGTGGAGCACGCCGAGCGCTTCGGCCTCTCGCAACTGCACCAGTTGCGCGGGCGCGTGGGCCGCGGCGCCGCAAAGAGCTACTGCATCCTGATGACCGGCGCGCGCGTCACGGAGACGGGCGAGCAGCGGCTGAACGCCATGGTGCGCACGCAGGACGGCTTCGAGCTGGCCGAGCTGGATCTCGAACTGCGCGGGCCGGGCGAGTTCTTCGGCACGCGCCAGGCCGGGCTGCCGGAGTTCCGCGTGGCCAACCTCGTCCGCGACCGCAAGCTGCTGGAACTGGCCAAGATGGAGGCCGCGCGCTTTGCCAACGCCCCGCCCGGAGCCGGCGAAGGCACGGAGGCCGAGCGGGCGCGGGTCTGGGCGCGCCTGAAAGATGCCTGGCAACGCCGCTACGGGCTGGTCGAGGCTGGCTGAGCGGGTAGGGAGGATTCCGATGATACGGTTGGCGCTCTTCGGCCTGGCATCGCTGGCGCTGCTTCCCCTCTCGTGGCGGTCTCTGGGCAACGTGCGCGCTCACGGCTTCTACCGCTTCTTTGCCTTCGAGTTCCTCACCGCGCTGATTCTATGGAACGCGCCGCTGTGGTTCCGCGATCCCTTCTGCCTGCGACAGTGGGCCGCGTGGACGCTCGGCGCTGTCTCCATCGCGCTCGTCATTGAGGGATTCCGCCTGCTGCGGATCGTCGGACGCCCCTCGGGAGCCGGTCCGGAGACGAATCTGGCCTTTGAGAACACGACGCAACTGGTCACGATAGGCGCCTACCGCTGGATCCGCCATCCGCTTTACGCCTCGCTGCTCGCTCTGGGCTGGTGCGCATGGCTGAAGCAGCCGCTCGAAGGCGTTTCAGCGGCGCTTGCCGCCGGCGCAACCGCTGCGCTGGTGGCCACAGCGCTTGCCGAGGAGCGAGAAAACCGCCTCCGCTTCGGCCCGGCCTACGGCGACTATTGCCGCCGAACGCGCCGGTTCATCCCGTTTGTCTTCTGACGTGGCTTCCCGAGTTTTTGCGTTTTGGAGGGACAGGCAAACCGCTTACGCCGCTTCGTGGACCCGCGCGCCCTGCGTCATCTCAGTGGGATAGGTCTGGATCTCGAGGTCGATGCTGGCAATCTCTGCGCCGCAGTCGTGCTGGTGGCTGCGCGTGCACTGGCAGAGTTCGGTGAAGCGGATATGTCCGTGCTGGCTGAGTTCCAGGCCTGCGGCAATGAGGATGCTGTAGATATCCACGCAGGCGCGGCGCTCGAACTCGAAGAGCATGTTCACGGTGCCGGTGTCGTTGGCGCCGCGGCTGAGCACCCAGCCGCCACAACCGAGAATGGCGCCAGTGAGCGTCTTGATCAGGCGGGAGGGCTCCTCGACCGAGATTGCCTTCATCTCCATTGCCCACGGAATGCCGATCGCCTGAACCACTGCTTCGCGGGATTGGGCTGCGTGCCTCACGTTCGCCTTATCGGAAGCCGCGCCGGGCCCATCAAGGTTGTTGCTAACTCGAACGATGCCTGCCCGGCTTTGGCACAGGCAGCCTCCCTGGAGGGTCACGGTACCCTGTGCAGGTAATTGGAGAACCGCGCGCCGGCGCCTTCCCCTCGACAGGCGCGGCGCCGGGTACAATCGGAACCGGAGGCAAGTGGTTTCAGAATCAAGATGATTGTCGGCACAGGCATCGATCTCACCGAGATTCCCCGCATTGCGCGCTCGCTGGAGCGATTCGGGCAGCGGTTTCTCGACCGCGTCTACACCGCGCGCGAGCAGGCTTACTGCCTGCGCAAGAAGCGCCGCGCCGCCGAGAGCCTGGCCGCCCGCTTTGCCGCCAAGGAGGCCGGCGCCAAGGCCCTGGGCACCGGCATCAGCCAGGGCGTGAACTGGCTGGAGATCGAGGTGGGCCGCGAGCCCGGAGGCCGGCCCACCCTCGTCTTCCACGGCCGCGCCGCCGAGCGCGCGGAGAGGATGGGCGTGCTCCGGGCCAGTCTCTCGCTCACCCACACCGGCGATCTGGCCATGGCCAGCGTGCTGCTGGAGGACTGAACCCGCACGGCCCAGCCCGCCGCGGTCTGCTATCCTCAAGGCGTCCGCCTGCTCAGGTGCGACGCGAGGAGAAGAGTGCCAAGCCGGAAAGAGATTCAGTGGTCGCAGCTGCGGGTGGGAGTGCTCGTGCTGGCCGCCATGGCCATCCTGATAGGCCTGATCTTCCTCATGACCGGTTCCACGGGAGGGCTCTTCGCGCGCAAGCTCACCCTCCGCTCCTACTTTCACAACGCCGCGGGCCTCAAGAACGGCGCCCCGGTCACCCTGCAGGGCGTCACGATCGGGAACGTCATCCGCATCCGCGTCGTCTCCGAGCGCAACCCCAATCCGGTTGAAGTGAGCATGCAGGTGGGCCGCCAGTACCTGCGCGACCTGCACACCGACTCCGAGGCCTCCATCGCCCAGGCCGGCGTGCTGGGCGACAGCTACGTCGACATCGACTCCGCCAGCGCCCACGGACCGACGCCGGGCAACAATGCCGAGCTGAAATCCTCGGGCGCGCCCAGCATCCAGGACGTCATCGTCAACAGCAACGCCTCCATCGTCCAGGTTCAGTCGCTGCTGAAGAAGGTCGAGACCACCGTCGACACGCTGAACTCAGGGCGCGGCACGATGGGCAAGCTGCTGAACGACCCCGAACTGGGACGCAAGATTGGCACCATTGCCACCAATCTCGAGACCATCACCACGGCGGTCTCCGGCGGCAAGGGCTCGCTCGGCAAACTTGTCAACGACGAGTCGCTCTACAACCACCTGAGCTCCTCGGTGGAGAAGCTCGACCGCATCGCCACCGCGCTCGACAAGGGCGAGGGCTCGGCTGGCAAGATGCTCAAGGACGAGACCCTCTACAAGAACCTGAACGCCGCCGCCGCCAACACGAACCAGTTGGTGGCCGAGATCAACGCCGGCCACGGCGCCCTCGGGAAGCTCGCCCGCGACCCGGCCGTCGCTCAGAAGCTCGACGACGCGTTGACCCGCATCGATTCCATCCTGAAGGGCATCGACGAGGGCAAGGGCTCGCTGGGGCAGTTGGTCCAGAACCGCTCTCTCTACGACCACACCGACCAGGCGATGGACCAGGCGCAGCAGCTCATCAAGGGTATGCGCGAAGACCCGAAGAAGTACCTCGTGATTCGGTTGAAGCTGTTCTGAGGGAACCTCTGAACAACCGTAGAGCAACGAGAAAGACATCCCTCAGGGGCTGAAGCCCCACTCATTCTACAGGCTTTGTCGGCACGGCTGAAGCCGTGCCCTTTCAAAACCTGACTTATTCAGAAGTTCCCTGGAGCTGACTCCTGGCTTGCGGCTGCCGGCACGCCTGCCAGCAATGCGCAGGTGAAGAATTCAGGCCATTACCATGTCCGTATAGTTTTGTGGTGTCCCAGGTCTCAAGAGCAACTTCGTCCAGGTTATTTAGAATCATTCACTTGCCGAAGAAGATTTGCTGCTCAAGAGCGAGACCTGGGACACCCAAGCCCTGGGGATTACGGAATCATGCGGTCAGGGCATTCGTCCCTGGTCTCTGGTCCCGTCACCGAGCCGAGGCGGCTTCGACGCCCTGGTTGACCAGCAGGCGGACTTCGACGCGGCGGTTGCGCTTGCGGCCTTCGGCGGTAGTGTTCGGCGCCACTTCCCTGTCCTTGCCGATGCCGATCAGGTAAAAGCGGTGCGCGGGGATCGAGAACTTCGACGCCAGGTACTGGACGACGGCATCGGCGCGACGCTGGCTGAGCTCGTAGTTGTACTGAGCCGGGCCGGTCGAGTCGGCGCCGCCGGTGACTTCGAGGATGTAACCCCTGGCCGAACCGAACCCGGCGGCGAACTGGTCGAGCTGGTCGCGGTCCTCCTTCGTCAGCACGGCCTTGTCGAAGCCGAAGGTGACCTGTACGTCGGCGGCGGGCTTGTAGCTGTCGAGATCCTTGACGACGCTGGCCAGGGCGTCGGCGCGATGGACGGCGGAGTTGGCGGCGGACTGGGCGTCGCCGGCTGCCTTCGCGGCCTGCTGTGCGCTCTGGGTGGCCGAGTCGGCGGAGCCCTGAGCCCGTCGGATGCCGGCCTGGGCGCGGTCGTCCACGTCGTGGATCTGGCGGTTGTTGGCCGCGGTTTTGGCGTCAAGCTGGTCGGCGTGCTCGACCAGTGGCGCCGTCTGTGTGTGGACCCAGTTCTTGGTGGCGCAACCGGTGGCGCCTGCGATGAAAATGAGAGCCGGAAGTACGAGTGCTGCGGTGTGAAACCCTTTCATTCCCCTTTTTCCTTCCCTGCCAGGCTGGACCGCTCACGGCCGAAAGGGCCGGCGGCGCTGGCTGCTGGCGGAGGGAGTTGCACCCAGGGGGCCAAAGTGCATCAATCTACTATCTCTTTTGCAATCTGATGATTGCACCGAGATTTGGTTGGACATTTGCTGGCTGACGCCATGTATTTTTTACGCGAACCGGCAAGGACTCCACGGCGAGAACCTGGGCAAGGGCAGGCCGGGCGGATGACAAGGAAACATGACAATTCACAGTTTCTGTGAAAGACAGCGGTGGGTGGGGGGGTGCAAGGAGCGCGGACCGGGAGGACCCTGGCAGAATGAGAATGGTAACTTGCTGACAATACGGACGATGAGCGCATTTCCGCGGGGCAAGGAAGAGCATTCGGATGCAGCTGCGGGCGGGGTGAAAATCAGCAGGTTGCCGCCCTCTGCGCGGGCACGGCGAGTTCGCGAGTTGACAGGGCGGCGGGTTGCAATCCATGACTACATTGTGCGGCGGGGAGGGGTAATTGTCGGCGAAACGGACGGCTTGGGTTCGTGCCTTCCCGGACTCCAGACGCGGGCCCCCCTTCGGCAGGCTCAGGGCAGGCACAGGGGGCAGGCTCCCCATGAACAAAGCCGCGATTGGAGATTTGTGCCAGAGAGGGAGGTGCGGGTCAGGAGAGCGAGCACCACAGCCGGTCTGGAGACCCGCGCTACTCCTTGCGCGGGTTCCCAGGTCCCGAAATCGGGACCTGGGAACCCATGTTCTTGCTCCTATCAGCATCCGAGGACCCGGGCCATCCGCCACCCTCGATAGCCTTCCCCGCCCTTCCCCGCGGTTACTTGAGGTCGAAGCGATCGAGGTTCATGACCTTGCTCCAGGCGGCCACGAAGTCGCGAACGAAGGCCTCCTGGCCGTCGCCGCACGCATAGACTTCGGCGAGAGCCCGGAGCTGCGCGTTCGAACCGAAGACGAGGTCGACGACGGTGCCCGTCCACCGGAATTCGCCGGTGGCCCGGTCCTTCCCAACCAGCACGCTCTCCCAAATGGCGGACCTCTCCCACTTCGTCCTCATGTCGAGGAGATTCACGAAGAAGTCGTTGGTCAAGGCTCCCGGCCGCTTGGTGAAGACGCCATGCGCGGAGTGGCCGAAGTTGGCATCGAGGGCCCTCATGCCGCCGATTAGCACCGTCATTTCCGGAGCGGTCAGCGTGAGCAGGCATACCTTGTCGACCAGCAACTCGGCTGCCGAAGCTTCGAGGCCCTTGCGGATGTAGTTGCGGAAGCCGTCCGCCATCGGCTCGATCACGGCGAACGAGTGGACATCGGTCTGCTCCTCGGTGGCATCCGTGCGCCCCGGCGCGAAGGGCACCTTCACGTCGTGACCGGCCTTCTTTGCAGCCTCCTCGACGGCCGCGCAGCCGCCCAGGACGATCAGGTCGGCGAGGGAGACCTCTTTGCCGCCGGATTGCGCGCCGTTGAACTCGATCTGGATGGCTTCAAGCGTCTCGAGGACCTTGGCCAGCTCGGCCGGCTGGTTGGCTTCCCAGTCCTTTTGCGGCGCCAAGCGAATGCGCGCTCCGTTGGCTCCGCCGCGCTTGTCGGTGCCGCGGAAGGTGGAGGCCGAGGCCCAGGCCGTGGTGACGAGTTGCGAGGTGGAGAGCCCGGAGGCAAGGACTTTGGCTTTGAGGGCGGCGATCTCGTCGTCCCCGATCAGTTTGTGGTCCACCGCGGGAACCGGGTCCTGCCAGATGAGCCGCTCGGCGGGAACCAGCGGGCCCAGGTAGCGCGCGATGGGCCCCATGTCGCGGTGCGTGAGCTTGAACCAGGCACGGGCGAAGGCGTCGGCGAGCTCCTCGGGATGCTCGAGGAAGCGCCGGGAGATCTTCTCGTAGACCGGGTCCAGGCGCAGGGAGAGGTCGGTGGTGAGCATGGTGGGGGCGTGCCGCCTCTTGGGGTCGTGCGCATCCGGCACGGTGCCCGCCGCGGCTCCGTCCTTGGGCGTCCATTGGTATGCGCCGGCGGGGCTCTTAGTCAGCTCCCATTCATAGGCGAAGAGGTTTTCGAAGTAGTTGTTGTCCCACTTGATCGGGTTGGTGGTCCACGCGCCTTCCAGGCCGCTCGATATCGTATCCACGCCCTTGCCGCTGCCAAAGCTGTTCTTCCAGCCCAGGCCCTGCTCTTCGATATCAGCGGCCTCGGGCTCGGGACCGACGTACTTTTTGGGGTCGGCGGCGCCATGCGTCTTGCCGAAGGTGTGTCCGCCGGCGATCAGGGCGACGGTCTCTTCGTCGTTCATGGCCATTCGGGCAAAGGTCTCGCGAATGTCCCGCGCAGCGGCGATCGGGTCCGGGTTGCCATTGGGGCCTTCCGGATTCACATAGATCAGGCCCATCTGCACGGCGCCGAGAGGATTCTCAAGCTGACGGTCGCCCGTGTAGCGTTCGTCGGCCAGCCACTTGCCCTCGGGTCCCCAGTAGATGTCCTCTTCCGGCTCCCATATGTCGACGCGTCCGCCACCGAAACCGAAGGTCTTGAGACCCATGGAGTCGATGGCCACGTTTCCGGCGAGGATGATCAGGTCGGCCCAGGAGAGCTTGCGGCCGTACTTCTGCTTGATGGGCCAGAGGAGGCGGCGCGCCTTGTCGAGGCTTACGTTGTCGGGCCAACTGTTCAGCGGTGCAAAGCGCTGCGCTCCGGAGCCCCCGCCGCCGCGGCCGTCGGCGATGCGGTAGGTGCCGGCGCTGTGCCACGCCATGCGGACGAAGAACGGCCCATAGTGACCGTAATCGGCGGGCCACCAGTCCTGCGAGTCGGTCATCAGGGCATGGAGGTCGGCGATGACGGCCTGGAGGTCGAGGGTCTTGAACTCCTCGGCGTAGTGGAAGGACTCGCCCATGGGATTGGACTTGGCCGGGTGCTGGGCGAGGATCTTCAGGTTGAGCTGGTTGGGCCACCAGTCGGCGTTCGATGGGGCACCAGCCGCAATGTGCTTGCGAGCGCCGCCCGAGAATGGGCACTTTGCTTCGTCTGACATGGGTCTCTCCTGTGGGGCGCCGCCGGTCGTGGTTCACTGCTCCGGCGTCAGCAGGTTTGTCTCGTTTGCGGGTGACTTGACTTCGTCAAAAACGCATCTTCGCGACTGCGGGTTGCATGAACCACATTAGGGAAGGGCCCGGGTTGAATGGCCGCGGGAAAACCCAGATTACGTGGGCTTTGTAACAGGGCACGACTTCATTCGTGCCGATAAGGCCAATAAAATCAACGTGGCTTTAGCCCCTGCGGGATGGTTTTCGCGCGGCTTTCGCCATCCCCTTGGACTTTTTCCCCACCCTCTCAAGTCGTGCCCTGGTTACAAAGCACCCTTTCCCTGGGCTTTTCCGCAGCCTGTTCAGCCTCTGGGGAACGGTCCAGTTGCGACCGTCTGGCTCTCACATTCCGCCCCCGCAATCATACGACCGCTTCCTGAAGCTGGGCGATCAAAATCGACCAGTGGAATCGGCCGTCCGTCCGCTGCTGGAACCATCCTGATTACGGCCCGCCGATCTGTGGAAAACTTAGTCACAGCCCTTCAAAAATCAGCAATATTGCGAGAAATCCTGTGGAAATCTCAAGAAGAGGAATTACGGACTGGCTTATCCACAAAAACCCATCCTCGGCCGGTTGACCCTGCCCTCCGCTGACCGTAGAGTCTGTAATCGGAGGGTCATATTTGCCCGGCGGAGTCAGGCTCGGGCAGTGGACCCCCAGGCGGAGCGTTCCGCAGGCAGTGGCTCAACTTTCGGGAGTGAAGATGCTGAAACTGAAGAAGATCCACATCCTCGGGTTCAAGAGCTTCTGCGACCGCACCGAGCTCGCCGTTCCCGGCACCGGGATCGCCGTCGTTGTCGGCCCGAACGGCTGCGGCAAGTCGAACATTCTGGACGGCGTGAGCTGGGTTCTAGGCGAGCAGAGCGCCAAGACCCTGCGCGGCACGCACATGCAGGACGTGATCTTCGCCGGCACGCGCGACCGCAAGCCGCTCGGCATGGCCGAGGTGACCATCACGATGGTCGACCCGGCCACCTTCGAAGGCCCCATCCCGGTCGAGCCCGAGGTCCACGTGGACCACGAGGGCCCCACCGACTGGGACGAGGACGAGGTCCGCCGCCAGCGCGCCAACGAGGCCGAGGAGATCATCGCCCAGGAGCAGCCGGGTCAGACCCTGGACGAGGAGGCGGCCGAGCCCGCCCAGCAGGCCGTTTTGGCCGCCGGCCCGCAGCCCGTGGTCCTCAAGATCCGCCGCCGCAAGTTCCACCGGACGCCGCAGAAGGGCGAGATCGTCATCACCCGCCGCCTCTTCCGCACCGGTGAAAGTGAGTACCTGCTGAACGGCAAGCTCTGCCGCCTGCGCGACATCCAGGACATCTTCATGGGCACCGGCCTGGGGCCGGAGAGCTACGCCATCATCGGCCAGGAGCGCATCGGCCAACTGCTCAGCTCGAAGCCCCACGACCGCCGCGCCATAATCGAAGAGGCCGCCGGCATCACCCGCTTCAAGACCAAGAAGCGGCTGGCGGAGCTGCGCCTCGAAAGCGCGAAGCAGAATCTGGCTCGCGTGGACGACATCTTCGAGGAAGTCACGCGGCAGATGAACTCGCTCAAGCGGCAGGCCTCGAAGGCCGAGCGCTACGCCGCCGTCCGCGACGAGCTGCGCATGCGGCTACGCGTGGTGCTGGCCAGCCGCATGGCCCTGATGGACGCCGAGCAGGCCACACTGGAGCAGGAGATCGCCTCGCTAAGCGCCGGCATCCTGACCGCCGCGGCCGGAATCGAGGAACAGGAAGCCAGCCAGCACTCGCTCACCGAGCGCGGCTACGAGCTGGACACGGAGATGCAGCAGGCGCAGAACCAGGCCAGCGCGGCCGCCATCGAACTGGAGCGCGCCGCCGCCCGGGAGCGCTCGAACGCCGAGCGCATCCGCGACCTGGAAGCGCGCATCGCCGCCTCGGCCACCGAGCTGGAGCAGACCCGCGCCGAGCACGCCGCCGTTGCCGAGGAGCGCACCCAGCATCACGCCTTCCTGGAGACCGCCGCCGGCGAGGCGCGTGCCTTCCGCCAGCAGGTGGAGTCGCGCCAGCAGGAGGCCCGCGTGGCCGCCGAGGAGGTCTTCGCCGCCGAGCGGCATCTGGAGACCAGCCGTCGCCACGCCATGGTCCTGCTGACCCAGGCCGGCAGCGCCCGCAACCACACCGCCCAGGCCGAGGAAAGCCTGGCCTCCCTGGAGCGCGAGGCCGAGCGGCTCGAATCCGAGCTGGCCCAGGCCCGCCGCGAGAGCGAGCATCTCGGCGCGCTTTCCAGCGAAGCCCGCCTCCGTTACGACTCCGCCGCCGGCTCTCTTCAACGGCTTGAAGCCGAGATCGCTTCCCTGCGCGAGTCCATCCAGGCACGGCGCGCCGAAGAGGCGGCGCTGCGCACCCGCGCCAACCAGCTTCGTCAGGAGCACGCCAGCGTCTCCGGGCGGCGCAACAACCTGGAGGCGCTGATCCGCAACCACAGCTACTCGACCGAGACCGTCCGCCGCCTGCTGAAGCCGGGCGCGCTCGGCGCGGGCATGGCCCCGGTGGGGACGCTGGCCGACTTCCTCGAAGTGAGCGGCGAGCACGAGGGCGTGGTCGACGAGTTCCTGCGCGAGGAGCTGAATTACGTTGTGGTGGAAAGCTGGGTCGCCGCCGAAGAGGGCGTCCGCCTGCTCAAGTCCTCGGTCGACGGCCGCGCCACGTTTCTCATTCATCCGCCCAGCCCGCACGCCGAGCCGGCGCCGACTGCCGCACACGGCCCCGAGGGCCCCGGCCTGCAGCCGCTCAAGGACTCGATCCGGGTTCTCAACGGATTCGGCCGCTCGCTTGAGGCCATCCTGCCCAAGCTGGGCAACGGCTACCTGGTCGAGGACCCGGCCGAGGCGCTCCGGCTGGCCGACCGCTATCCCAGCGCCTACTTCCTTACCGCCGAAGGCGAGTGCTTCCACAACGCCACCGTCACCGGCGGCAAGCCGGCCAGCGAGGGCCCGTTGGCCCTGAAGCGCGACCTGCGCGAGACCGAGCGCCGCGTGGCCAGCCTGGAATCCGCGCTCGCCGAGTGCGAGAGCCAGGGCGCCGAACTGACACGCCTGATCGAGGAGCTCACCCTTCAGCTGGAGACCCGCAGCGGGGAGCGCCGCCTGGCCGAGCGCGAGGCCGCCGACCAGGGCGCGGCGCTCAAGCAGATGGAGACCGAGGTCCAGCGCGTG
>JBAVMZ010000304.1:0-4486 GCA_049690595.1 Occallatibacter sp.
CTTTAGTCGTGCCGAAGACGGCGTTTCTTATCGATGATCGGGGCTTTATACCGGTTCCAGAATAGCTGTACCCCGGAAGCGACGGACTCAAGTGGCATTTTCCTCAAGAAAATGCCACCTTGCACGATGCCAGCAAGGGCACGAGAATTCTGGAACCGGTCTAGCCCCTGCAAGTTTTTCGTTGAGGCCGACCAACGCCGCTCAACTGCAAACGTCGTCTATTTCTGACGCACCATATCGAGGGGAAGCTCCGGCCTGTGACAATTCACCCTGCATTCTCCATCCGGATTATCTTGTTGCCGGTAAGCGGTCAATATTGACCACTCCCACCCGCAATAACCACATAAGCTCGAAAAGACTATCCGTTGGGTAGGCCGGTCAGCGGCCGGCCTGCGGAGACGCTTCCCCGCAATCCACTTGTCCGGTTACGAAGACACTCATTGAGATCGCCAGACTCGCACCAGGAAAGGTCGGATAGTTGAGCGTTCATCTTGTCAATCCAAGCGACAATTCCTTCGGCACGGCTGTTATCACTCCGAGATGGCTCTTTGTGCTGGCGGCGGCGACACCCGAAATCGCAGGCGACCCGATTCTCGTCGATGAGTCGCTGGAGCCCATCGACCCCGAGACCATTCACGCGGGCGATATTGTGGGAATCAGCGTCCACACCGGCAACGCCTTGCGCGGGTATTCGGTGGGGAGGATGGCGCGCCGCCGCGGCGCCTGGGTGGTCTACGGCGGAATCCACGCCACGCTCTTTCCCGAGGAAGTGCTGGAGAAAGGGGAGGCGCACGCGGTCGTAACCGGCGATGGCGATCTCGCCTGGGCAAAGGTGGTCACCGATTGCCTCGCCGGCAAGCCGCAAAGGCTCTACGCAGGCGGGCGCATTGAAGGCAGCCAGTTCCTGGCCGCGCGTTGGGACCTGATGGACCCGGCCAAATACATGTGGGCCTCGGTGCAAACCATCCGCGGATGTCCCAAGCACTGTTCTTTTTGCAGCGTCTGGCGGACCGATGGGCAAAAGCCCCGGCAGAGGAAGTTCCAGAGCGTGGTCGACGAGATCGTCACGCTGCGGCGCCTGGGCTTCCGCTTTATTGCTCTGGCCGACGACAACTTCTATCCGGTGACCTTTACCGATCTGCGTCTGGCGAGAGAACAGAACAACACCGCGAAGGTGGAAGAGCTGACGGCCATTCGCGCGGAGCGCTTCCAACTGATGGAAGAGCTGGCCAAGCTGCCCAAGGACATGGTGTTCTTTACCCAGATGACGATGGAGGCGGGCGAGGACGGCGAATACCTGGACGCCATGCGCAGGGCCAATATCAAAGGCGCCCTGGTGGGCGTGGAGGCCGTTACGCCCGAAGGCTTGAAGGCGGTCTTCAAGGATTGGAACTACTCCGGCGATGCGCTGGTCAAGCAGTTGCGGACCTTCAAAGCGCACGGAGTGCATGTGCTGGGCTCGTTCATCTTCGGGCTGCCGACCGACCGGCCGGCGACCTTCGACGCAACAGTATCGATGGCGTTGCGGGCGGGCATCACCTTTGCCCAGTTCGTGATGATGACGCCCTTTCCGGGCACGGTCGATTTCGGCCGCTGGGAGAAAGAACAGTCGGTGAATCCCACCATGGTCGGCGATGTACCCATTACGCGCTACTGGATGATTCCCCCCGAAGTTCGGCCCAAGATGTTCACGCCGCATCCCACCATGAGCTCGGAGGAGATCAGGGTGCGAACGCAGAAGGTATGGGACAAGTTCTATAACTGGAGCGCGATCTGGCAGCGGTCGGCCTGCACGCCGACTCTGCGTGCCCGCATCGCCTTCATCTTCCTCTCCAAGCTCTACCGGCAGATGTATGCCGGGACGGGCATCTCCACCGACAGCGCGCGGCGCAGGAAGTCCAAGGCCGGCGCGAGGTGGACGGCCCGCCAGTGCAAGAAGCTGTTTCAGGCCCGGCCGATGCCCGAGCTCCCGTCGCCCAGGTGGGAGGTTGGTCCGGGCGGCGCGCAGACGGCGTTTGCCGGCGATGGAGCCGAGATGGCCGGGCCTTTCGCAATGTACCCGGAGAATTGACGGCGGCAGCGGAAGGAACCAGCCCCTACACCGTGCGCCGATCCACGTTGTCGAGGGTCAGATCGGCCATCTGGCGGCTGCCGAAGCTCCTGAACTCCTTTACCTGATGCAGGTCGAAGGCAGCTCCCCCGCCGCGGGGCAGGCGCAGGCGGAAGAAGTCCACCCCTTCCACATCCTTCAGCCAGATGGCCGGGCGCGGGTCTGCTGCGCGCGTCGCAATCTCCACGTTCGAGAGTTCCAGATTGCGCACGTGGCGCGCGAAGAGGCCCGACGCCGGCAGGTCGCCGAACATATTCGGGTCAGGGTAGGCGGCTTCGCGCTCCGGCGGGTCGAGCGAGGCCATGGAGGCAGGCGCGCCGCCGAGCTGCTCCAGATAGACGTCGCTGATCTTGACATCCTCGATTGAGTGGCCGGGAACGCCGGAGAGAATCGAGGGCAAAATGGATGCGCCGGAGCTGGTGACATTCGAGACGAGTACGCGCGTCATCACGCCGGGCTTGACGCCGGTGGGGCCCCGCATCCGCGTACCCAGCCGCAGGAAGAGCGGCGCCGAGCGAATATCGCGCATCGTGATCCCGGTGAACGAAATGTCCTCCACCAGCGCGCCGTCTTCCGATTCCAGCGCGAAGCCCTGGCAGCTCTCGAAGATGCAGTTGGCGATGGCGACATTGCGGAAGCCGCCGTTCGATTCGGTCCCGAGCTTGATGCGCCCGGTGGGCACGTGGCCGGGCTGCATCTCGAGCCGCTTCCACGTCCCGTCGAGAAGCGTGCCGAGCTGGTAGCCGCCCGTCACGTAGCAGTTGGCGATGGTCAGGTTCTCGGTCGGCCGGGCGTACCCCAGCGCAAAGCTGCTCTTCGGGCAGATGCCGTCGTCCCAGGGCGAGTTGACGGTGCAGTTCGAGACGCGCGCGTTGCGGCAGCAGTCGATATCGATGCCATCGCGGTTGGTGTCGATGGTCAGGTTGTCGATGGTCAGGTTGTCCACGCATGTGGCCAGGATGCCGAACCAGCCGCCTTCCAGAATCGAGAAGTCGCGCAGCAACACGTTGCGGCAATTCTTCAGCGCTATGGATTTGTTGCCAACGCCGGACTTGCGCGTGTCGGCCCGGCCAGCCTCGCCGTCCCAGCCGCGCGTTAGTCCCTTGCCCCAGATCAGGCCGCGGCCGGTGATGGAGAGGTCTTCCAGCCCCTCGCCCCACAGCAGAGAGTTGTGCCAGTGATTGTGGCCGTAGTCCTGGTAGGACTCCCATGCGCCCTGCGGTTCCGCGGGGTCGTATCCGGCGCCGCCGTCCATGGGCGAGGGCGCGGCCAGAATCACGGCGCCGTGGTCCAGGTGGAGGCCGACCTTGCTCTTCAGCCGGACCGAGTAGCAGAGGTAGACGCCGGCAGGGAAGCAGACCGTGCCGCCCCCGGCCCGCGCCGCGGCCTCGATGGCCCGGTTGATGGCCGGCGAGTCGAGGGTAACGCCGTCGCCCTTCGCGCCGTGGTCGCGGACACTGAGCCAACCGGGCTGGCCGGTCTGCGCCGGTGATTCGAGTGCGCTGGCGGCGACGGGTGTGACCGCTGCCGCCATGCCGCCGCCGGCTATCTTCAACAAGTCTCTGCGCCGCATATATCCCCTCGATGGAATCGAGTATAGACGCGAGAGCAGAGGGCTAAGCCTTTGCCGTCTCCAGCAGCGCGTTGACCTTGGCCATCACCTGGAAGGCGTCGGCGATGTAAACCACGTCTGCCTTGCCCCGGGTCCATCCGCAGTTGGGATCGAGCGAGATGGCGCGCCGCTCGCCGATGAAGCGCCAGCCGACCACGTGCGGCTCCTCGCCGTGGCAGCAGGTCGACAGGCCCTTTGCATGGCGCGGCGTCGAGCCAGTCTGCCCGATCTGATTCAGATGCGTGAGGAAGGGAAGCACGGAGTGCCCTTCGCTGCCCTGATCGACCAGCGACTTGGAGCTGCCCAGCGACGAACTGGTCTGCCCGAGGAATCCGAGGATGAGCTCGGCGGCTTCCTCGGTATGCACCTGCCCGTCGGGCTGCTTCTTGGTCCAGCCGGCGCCGGCCACAAAGAGCATCTTCGCGTCGGGGCGGATGGTCTGCGTCCCCTGCGTGGGGGCGCGGAAGCCCGAAACCGTGGTGCGGACGGCCGGAAGCGTGACCGCGACAGACTCGACGGCGGCAGTGCCGGGCGCGCCGGCATCAGCGGAAGCCGCGCCCGAGTCGAGCAGCAGGAACCATGGCCGCGTTCCGCGGCTCAGGACCGCTTCCACGCGCTGGCGGTAAAACCAGCGCGAAGCCTCGACCGTGCCCGTGCCGCCGAGTGCGGTGATGTGCGTGTCGATGAATCCGCCCAGCCGGTGGGCCACGCCGGCGGCCACGCGCGTGAACCGCGAGCTGCCCGGCGCCAGCACGATGGTCGCC
>JBAVMZ010000305.1:0-2193 GCA_049690595.1 Occallatibacter sp.
GCTGGAAGAAGCGACGCTGGAGGAGGCCGGAGCGCGGGCGCGGCGCGCCCTGGCGGCGCTGACCGGGCTGGACGCGAAGAGCATGGAGGCGGCCGAAGGATCGATGCCGCCGCTGCCCGAGGAGAGCGCGGTGGGCGACGAGCGCGGGGCTCTGCGGCAACTGGCGCTCTGGCGCGACCTGGTGCAACTGAGCGCGGCGGCCGAGTACCAGGCTCGGCAAAGGGCGGTTCAAGGCGCGACGCTGGGGAAGGGCTCGATTGGGACGCTGGTGGCTGCGCGCGTGAATGAGCAGATCGCCCTTGCGGCTCTGGCGCAGGCCAGCGCACGGCTGCGCGCGGCCCGGCTCGAGGTCCTGGCGGCGGCGGGCGCCCTGGAGGCATGGGCTGAGGGACGGGCGGCGGAGAGCTGGGAGAGCGCGCCCGAGGCGAAGGAAGGGGACGCGGAACTGGTTTCGCTGATCCTGGCTCCGGCTATGGAGGAACTGGCGGAAGGACGCCCGCAGCAGTTTTCCGCAATTGCCACCTTTGCCGGGGGCCATGCCCGGGATGTGACCGCCGAAGCCCTGTGGAGCTGCCCGGATCAGACAAGAGCGGCGCTCTCGACAACGGGTCTGCTGACAGGGATGACACCGGGGCGGGTCACTGTCCGGGTCACGTATCGGAGCATGTCCCGTTCGCGGTCGCTCACGATCATCCAGGCGCCGCCGGACGAGTTGCTCTCCCAAACCCACGAAAACCGGAAGCGGTGATCCGGCGGGACAACACCGGCTGGCGCATCGACCGTGTGCTTCGGTCACCCCGCCTGAGAAGACTTTTGAGGAACTATCCGGCCGCTGCGAGTTTCGAGGCGGCGGGATCTTCAGACTCCAGAAACAGTTCCTCCCAACCGGATAGAAGAGATACGGGAAGGTCCATGGTCCGTACAGTTCGATTCTCTCCGCTGACGACCTTGACGGCTATGCACTCGCCGTCGAGAAATGGATCGGAAACCAACTCAATGTGTTCGCCATACAGACTCACGTGTTTGCCCGCGATGTAGCCAAGCTCCTTGATTCGCGCGCAGTTCTCTGAAGGAGTCCGGACGGCCGTCGGCTCGAGGGGGGAAGAGGACATGAACCACCTTGGCCGTGAGGGGAAACTGGGGACAGGAGATGACCTCCTCGACCGGCCTGAATTCTATCCTCTTCCGCCGGGCGAAGAGGAAGCTGACCTCTCCGATACACGGCAAGCGCCCTCCGGCAGCCAGCATGTCCGGAAAGCACCACGAGGCGCAGGCGCAGCTTCCGGAGGATCGCCGGCAACTCGTCAGCTACCAGGAAATCGGCACTCCCGCGCTGCCGGGTGCCCCAGGCCCGGATTCTCGGACCTGGGAAAGCACTCCCCTGCCCCGGCCACGGAAAGGCTGACAGACGCCTGCTGTCCGCCGTTCCCTGTTCCCTGTCCGCTGTCGGCTCACCCCTCCACCCGCTATCCTGAACTCAATCCCATGTCTGACGCACCCACCCTCCGCACCCGTCCGGCCACCGCCGCCGACATCCCGGCGCTGGTCGAGCTAATCAACGCGGCCTTTGGCATCGAAGAGTTTCTCGAGGGCACGCGCACCGACCCCGACCGGCTGGCCGCGACCATGGCCAAGGGCGAGTTGCTGGTGGCCGAGGAGGCCGGCGGCGAGCTACTGGCCTCGGTCTACCTGGAGCCCCGCGGCGAGCGCGGCTACCTGGGTATGTTGGCCGTCCGCCCCGAGCGTCAGGGCCAGGGCCTTGCTTCGGCCGTCATCCGCGCCGCCGAAGACCGCCTGCGCTCGCTCGGCTGCACCGTGGTCGAGATCTCCGTGCTCAGCATGAGGCCGGAGCTGCTGCCGCTCTACCGCCGCTACGGCTACGTCGAGACCGGCACGGAGCCCTTCGCCTTCTCCCGCCCGCTCAAGCCCGGCGTCGAGTGCCACTGCATCGTCATGTCCAAGCCGCTCTGACCCTACCGAGTCCCCGCCGCGTGCAGATACCGGCTGGCAAAGTCGAGAAACACCGGCCAGTTCGGCGCCGGCGTGTGCCCGCCCGAGTGCTGCCGGAAGCCCAGCTCCCCGCTGACCAGCGCCGTCCCCAGGGGCGGATACTCGGCCGTCCCCAGCCCGTGCTTGCCCAGCAGTTGCCAGACCGGCCCGGCCGCCACCTCGGCCAAAAACATCCCCAGCGCG
>JBAVMZ010000306.1:0-1939 GCA_049690595.1 Occallatibacter sp.
GCGGATGAGGTGGATTCCCTGACCGCCGGGAATCAGCTCGTCGAGCGTGGGAGCGGCGGCGGGTTCGGCGCGGGTGAGCGGGTCGAAGGGCGGCGCAGCGTCCTCGACGACGAAGACCACCTGGCCAGAGTTCAGGGCAAACTCAACCGTCAGCGTCTGGCCCGCGTCGCCGGCGTAGCCGTGGCGGATCGCGTTCGAGAGCGCCTCTTCCAGACAGAGGTTGATGGCAAAGCACGTCTCGGGCGGCAGCGCGTGCGCGCAGGCGAGCGCCTCGACCCAGGGAAAGACCCGCGCTAGCTCCTCCAGGCGGCTCGCGAGCACGAGGCGCCGCGAAGCCGCTGGCGCAGGAATCTCCGGCATGGCCTTCCTTCCGGGCGCGGCTACTTCAGCGCCGCCAGCGCCGCATCCAGATCGTGGTGGATGGGAATGATGGAGTCGATGTTGGCGGCCTTGAAGACCTCTTCGACCATGGGAACGGGGTCGAAGATCACCAGCTTGCCGCCGCGGCGCTTGATGGCCTGCGCTGGCACCACGATGGAGCGCAGGCCCATGGAGCCGAGGAAGCTGACCTGGCGCATGTCGAGCAGCAGCCGGCTGGCGGAACCGGCAATGACGTTCATCTTCAGGTCGATGGCCGCGGCGCCCTCGATATCGAGGCGCCCCTCGAGGGTCACCTGGGTGATGCCGCCCTCCATCGTATCGGTCGTAATCTTCATTCCTGCTCCTTTCGCGCCGCCGATTCCGCCGGATCCGAACTCACCCCGGCGACTGACCTCCCGCCGGCGGGCGCGAATACGAGTTATCGTACCGGCGGTTTGTTGCATTCCGGTTACAGCCCGGGGCCGTCCTGGCTGAGCGTGGCCACCCCCTGCGTGTCCGGGGTGCGGTAGCGGACAACCAGCAGCGTCATGTCGTCGGCCTGCGGCGCTCCGCTGGCAAAGCGGCCGACAGCGTCAAGCACCAGTTGTTCCAGCGACTCGAGCGAGGCGCCCTCGTGGCCGGCCAGCACCTGGCGCAGCCTCTCGTAGCCGAAGAGGTTGCGCTCCGCATCCTCTGCCTCGGTGATGCCGTCGCTGAAGAGCACCAGGGTGTCGCCCGGCTCCAGTTGGACGCGCGTGGCGGTGAAGACCGCGTCGTCGATCAGCCCCACGGGGAACGAGCCACCGGCATAGAGATCGGTGACCTGGCCGCGGCGCAGCAGCAGCGGCGTGGGATGGCCGGCCCGCATGTATTCGAGCACGCCCGCGCGGTCGACGATGCCGAAGAACAGGGTGGCGTAGCGGCCCACCACCGCGTGCTCGCAGAGGAAGCGGTTGATGTGGTTGAGCACCTTCTCCGGCGCGGCGCCCAGGCTCATGCCGGAGAGCGCGCCCTGCAGCATGGTGGCCAGCAGCGCGGCGCCCAGCCCCTTGCCGGAGACATCGGCGATGAGAAAGGCCGTGCGCTCCTCGCTCAGCGGAAAGACGTCGAAGTAGTCGCCGCCGACGGCGTTGCAGGGATGATGCGCGCCGGTGACGGCCAGGTGGGGGAAGTCGCGCAGGCCGTGCGGCACCAGCGCCTGTTGAATCTCGCGGGCAATGCTCAGTTCCTGCTCCATCCGCTGCCGTTCGCGCTCGTGCTCCACCAGCCGCGCGTTGTCCAGGATGCTGGCGGCCTGTGCGCCGAGAGCGTCGAGAATCTGGCGGTCGAGATTCGAGAAGGCGGCCGGCCGGCGCGAGTCGAGATAGAGCACGCCCAGAAGCTGGCCGCCGCCGGGGTCGCCCGTGTCCTGAAAACTGGCCCGGGGCGAGCCGTAAAGCGGAATGGCCACCACCGCGCGCAACCCCTGCACGACCACGCTGGCCGCGCTCTGCAGATTCATGTCCGCCAGGTTCAGGTCGGCGGTCACCACGCCGCCGCGCCGGTCGAGCGCCATGCGGACCGCGGTCTGGCTGGGTGC
>JBAVMZ010000307.1:0-3186 GCA_049690595.1 Occallatibacter sp.
CCGCTACCCATCCCTCGTGGCCCAGTGCGTCTGGGGCGGTCTGGCGGCCTTCGCGGTGAGCGTGCTCGTCACCGTCGCCGTCAGCCTGGCGGCGCGGGCGCGCACAGCCTCCAGAGCCTGAAGAAAGGCCGCAATCCAGCCCCCGGCCCGCCGGTTACCGGCGGCGTGCCGTGCTGCCACTTCCGCGTCACGAGGCCCATTCCGTCGCTGACTTTCCCTTCCCCTGCCGCTACACTTAGACCCGAGAGGTCCAAATGGAGATTCTGGAACTGGCGAGCCTGGGCTGGAAGCACACCCTCAGCGCCGTCGCCGAGGAGCTCTATCTCAAGACCGGCCTGGATTCGACACGCCCCGTCACCTTCTACGGCCTGGTCAACGAGCGCTGCAACGTGAAGTGCCGCTACTGCGAGTACTGGCGCCTGCCCAACTACAACCAGGAGATGAGCATCGAGGAGTGGCAGAAGGCCCTGCTCAGCGTCAAGGAGTTCGTGGGCAACTTCTCCATCAACTTCTCCGGCGGCGAGCCCTTCATCAAGCCGGGATTCATTGACCTGCTCGGCTGGTGCCGGCAGAACGGCATCAAGGCCGGCGTCACCACCAACGGCTCCGCGCTGACCCGCGCCAACGCCGAGCGCGTCGTCGCCGCGCATCCCTTCAACGTGAACATCTCCGTCGACGCCCCCTCGGCCGAGGTGCACGACTACCTGCGCGGCACGCCGGGCCTCTTCGACAAGCTCTCGAACGGCATCCGCTTCCTGCTCGAAGAGCGCAAGCGGCAGGGCGCCGAGTTCCCCATCACCGTCAAGCCCACCGTCAACTCGCGCAACTTCCGCCACCTGCCGGCGCTGGTGGAGTGGGCCGCCGGGATGGGCGACCTCTGCGTCAGCCCGCAGCCCATGAGCCGCTGGACCCCGGAGACGTACAACGAACTCTGGATCGAGGAGCCCGAGCTGCCCGAGTTCGAGGCCGTGGTCGAAAAGCTGGTCGAGATGCAGCGCGCCGGCTCGCCCATCCTCACCCCCGAGAACGTCCTGTGGCTGATGCCCGACCACTTCCGCGGCAAGCAGGCCCCGCGCTCGGCCCTGCCCTGCCGCGTCGGCATGAGGAACTTCTTCATCCGCACCAATGGCGACATCGAGGTCTGCGTTTACGGATTCCCTGTCATCGGCAACATCCGCGAACAATCGGCGCGCGAAGTCTGGTACAGCGCGAAAGCGCGCGAGATTCGCGAGGGCACTGTGAAGTGCGAGAAGCTCTGCCTGATTACCTGCCTGAGCCAGAAGACCCTGGGCAACAAGCTGGGCATGGCGCTGACGCTGCTGAAAGGGGCCAAGGCGCAGCCGGAGGAGTAAGCGCGGAAGAACGCAGCGCCCAGGCACGCCCCTGACCCAAAGAGCTGTCATCCTGAGCGAACGCAGCGAGTCGAAGGATCTGCCGCTGTTCCTCGGCTCTCTGTCGCACACGCGGCCTCGACCCCGCGCAGTACAATGTTCCCGGACGGCTCGAAAATCGATTTTGCGCCTCCTGAGGAATCCGCATGGCCACCTACGCTCTCCCTGAAATCGAATCCCCCTCGCCCGTCGTCGCCAACGAAGCCCTGCTCATCGCCTCGGGCGACCTCCGCCAGTCCGCCAACGAGGTCTGCTGGGCCGCCCAGGCAGCGCTCGAGGCCAAGCTCACCGCCGTCTTCGCCGCCGAGGGCATGACCCTCCGCCGCGCCCACCCGGTCGACCAGACCCGCCATCACGGCTTCATCTCCTCGCAGCGCATGGGCATGGATGTCTTCGAGCACATTCACCCCGAGGCGCCGCTGGTCGTCGCCGAGGCCGTCTGGCAGTACTCGGCCCACGTGCTCGCCGGCCTGCTCGCCCATCGCGGACCCATCCTCACCGTGGCCAACTGGAGCGGCCAGTGGCCCGGCCTGGTGGGCATGTTGAACCTGAACGGCTGCCTGCGCAAGGCCGGCGTCCCCTTCACCACGCTGTGGAGCAAGGACTTCGACGACGAGCTTTTCCTCCGCGGCCTGCGCGCCTGGATCAAGGACAAGGCCTTCGTCCACGACACCTCGCACGTCCACACCTTCGACCCCAACCGCGCCGGCGCCGAAGAGCGGGCCCTGGGCGAGGCGCTGGCCCGCGAGCTCAAGGCGAAGAAGGCCATCCTCGGCGTCTTCGACGAGGGCTGCATGGGCATGTACAACGCCATCGTCGAAGACAATCTGCTGAACCCCTGCGGCATCTTCAAGGAGCGGCTCTCGCAGTCCGGCCTTTACGCCGCCATGCGCGAGGTCACCGATGCCGAGGCGCAGAAAGTCCGCGATTGGCTCGACCGCACCGGCATGACCTTCCACACCGGACCCAGCGAAGAGACCGACCTGACCGGCGCGCAAATCCTCGAGCAGTGCCGCATGTACATCGCCGCGCTGCGCATCGCCAGCGATTTCGGCTGCGACGCGGTCGGCATCCAATACCAGCAGGGACTGAAGGACATCTGCCCGGCCTCCGACCTGGTCGAGGGCCTGCTGAACAACGTCGAGCGCCCGCCGGCCTACTCGAAGGACGGCCGCGAGCTCTATCCCGGCCGCGCCCTGCCCCATTTCAACGAGGTGGACGAGTGCGTCGCCGTCGACTCGCTCACCACCAACCGCGTCTGGACCGCCATGGGCCTGGATCCCGCCACCACGCTGCACGACGTGCGCTGGGGCGAGCACTACTCGGGCGACGGCATCGACGGATTCGTCTGGCTCTTCCAGATCTCCGGAGCCGTGCCCGCCTCGCATCTCACCGGCGGCTACAAGGGCGCCGACAGCGTCCGCCAGCCCTCCATGTACTTCCGTCTGGGCGGCGGCACGCTGCGGGGCATCTGCAAGCCCGGCGAGGTGGTCTGGAGCCGCGTCTACGTCGAGGCCGGTAAGCTCAAGGTCGACCTCGGCCGCGCCACCGCCATCGCCCTGCCCGAGGCCGAAACGCGCCGCCGCTGGGCCGAGGTCACCCAGGAGTGGCCCATCATGCACGTCCTGCTCCACGGCGTCACCCAGAACCAGTTCATGGCCCGCCATCCAGCCAACCACGTCAACGTGGCCTACGCCCCCGACGCCGCCACCGCCGACAAGGCCCTGGCCGCGAAGGCAGCGATGTTCCACGCGATGGGGCTGGAAGTGGCGCTGTGCGGGGTGGAGCTCTAGAG
>JBAVMZ010000308.1:0-36029 GCA_049690595.1 Occallatibacter sp.
CCGTCGCCGAACTGACGTTGGTGGTGAGGATGCGGTTGCCGCCGGGCAAGACATAGATCATGTGGGTCCGGTTCTGGCCGGTGCCCATGATCCAGTCGATCTTTTCGGCCGCCGGGTCGTAGCTGCCGATGGCCTTGGCGGCCTCGGCGGTGAACCAGACCTTGCCCTCGGCGAAGGCGAGCCCGTGCGGCCCTCGGAGGGCGCCGAGGTCAATGACGCCGGCGGGCTTCTGGGCCACCAGGTCGACGACGGTGAGGGTGTGGAAGGCGCCAAAGCCGTAGTTGGAGACCCAGGCGGTGCGGCCGTCGGCTGAGGCGATGACCTCGTGCGGGTCTTCGCCGACGGGGATGCGGGCCACCTGCTTGAGCGTGGCCGGGTCAACGATGGCCAGCGTGTGGTCGTGCTTGGAGAGGACGAGCAACGCGGCTGGCGGCGTGCTCTGGGCTGCGAGCAGGGCCGAGCCGAGGGTAAGGCCGGAAAAGATGCTGAGAATGGATCGCATGGCGGAAGGGGACCTCCAGGGTGATGGAGCTTTCACCTTATCCCACGCCCCCGCCACCGGGTCAGCCGAAAAGGAGCGGGGAGCGCAGGGCGCCCGGAAGGCCGCCTGCCGGGCGCGGCTCAGGGACTCGTGAGGGGAAGAGTGTGAGATCCCCGGCGAGTGGGCAAGGCTCTCACTTGGGCCCTGGGGCGGTGCGCGGCCTCGCCCGCGGCAGCCGGTTCAGAGATAGCTGTCCGGGTCGGGGCCGTAGACGGCGGCGGCGTGCGTCGGCCGGCCTTCGGTCTCCGGCGGAGCCGGGTGCTCCACTTCCTGGCCCAGGGTCTCGATGGCCGCCTTCACGCTCGCCAGCATCCCCTGAATCTGCCGGATGGGCTTGGAGACCATCTCGGCCATGAAGCCGCCGGCGCGGTCGATCGCGTCCAGCAGGCTGGTGAACATCTCGTCCAGCCGCGCGCTCTGGTGACGGATGCGGTCCATGATGTCGATCGCTGAGGCCTGGAGCCTGACGCTCTGATTCTTCAGGCTGCCGGTAATCGCCACCACGTTGGCCGTGGCCTCTTCCACCTGTGGCGCCACCCGGGTATAGAACTCCGAGAAGCGGGCGTAGAGCTCGCGCGTGTTGTAGATGACGGGCATGATGGCCGAGCGCAGATCCTCGACCTGTTCCTGGATGTTGCGCGCGGTCTTGCGCAGGGCTAGGAAGATGCCCAGCAGCAGGAAGGTCTGCAGCAGCACGGCCGCCGCGGTAACAATCACGAAGGCCAGCATGATGGTTTCGTTGTCCAGTTTTGGCATCGCAGTGTTCTCGCGCAGTCCGTCTGCGGGCTCGGGCGTTGTTGTGGCTGCACGGTGGCCGCTGAGCGGCGCGGCAGCGGTTGGGGGAGCCGGCAGAGCTACCCGGATGCGGGGCGCAGCATCCCGGCTCCGCTGGAAATCCGAATCTGCCCGGGGCCCTCAGCCGGCTCCGGGCCAGGGGTTACACCGAGGGCTCGACGGGCTCGGACGGGGCAGCCGGGGGGTTGACAGTGGTGCGGTAGGCCTGGCGGCCGGCTTCGACGGCAGCGCCCACGCGGCCGGTCTGCTCTGTAACCATGTTTCTGCCCCGTTCCACAAACTCCTCCCACTGCGAACGTCCGCGGTCGACCACTTCCCGTCCGCGGTCCACATAATCCGCCGCCTGCTCGCGTCCGCGCTCCACCATGGAGCCGACTTGCTCGGCTGCCTGGCGGGTCTTGGCGCGCAGGTATTCGGTGCCTTCGCGGGCGCCGGTCACCAATCCCTCGCGGGTTTCCCGGCCGCTCTTGGGGGCGTAGAGGATCCCCACCAGAGCACCAACGCCGAGGCCTGCAACAAACCAGGCCACTCCGTGAACATTGCTTTCTTCTGCCATGACGAAATATCTCCTTTCGCTCAGCGCGGGAAGAATGCCTGAGCGTAACAAATCCCGGAACGGGGTGCAAACGCGGGCGCACTCCGCCTCAAGTGTACATCCGTTCGCGCCCGCACCCACGGAACGCACTCAGTATATGGAGTTACCGCCGGGACGCCGGCATTTAGAGAGGTTGCGGGCACCTGTGAAGGTACGGGGTGCGGCAGGGGTGAGGGGGCCAGGGATCAGGGGTCACGGTGCGGCGAGTGCGTGGCTGTGGCGGCAGAGATGTGGAAGCAGGCGGGCCGGCCACGCACCGTGAATCCGCGAGCGGCCGGGGAGCATACACTGATGGGGGCGTCTTCGCCGAGCGGAGCGCGGTCCTGTCCGATGAAGGCGGGACAAGTGGCGGGCGCGACTTTCCGTTCCGCGACGCCAACCCTGGAGAGATTCCGATGTCGACGGCTCCCGAGCGAGAGAGCATCTTCGCCAAGGCGATTGAAGAGCACCAGGCGGTGGTCGGTCAGGTGGCGGCGCAGTTGCCGGTCCTGGAGGCGATTGCCGTGGCAATGAGCGCTACGCTCAAGGCCGGCGGCAAGATTCTGTGGTGCGGCAACGGCGGCAGCGCGGCCGACTCGCAGCACCTGGCGGCCGAAATCGTGGGCCGATTCCGGCGTGAGCGGCGCGGCCTGCCATCTGTGGCGTTGACGGTGGACACCTCGATCCTGACCTCCGTGGCCAACGATTACGGCTTCGAAAGGGTATTCTCCCGCCAGGTGGAGGCGCTTGGGGTCCGCGGCGACCTGCTGGTGGGGATCTCGACCTCGGGCAACAGTCCCAACGTGGTGGCGGCCATCGAGGCGGCGCGAGCGCAGGGGCTGGTGACGGTGGGCTTCACTGGGGCCGGCGGCGGCAGGATCGCGGCGCTTGCCGACCATCTCTTCGCCGTGCCAGCGCGCGACACCGCGCGCATCCAGGAGGCTCACATCCTGGCCGGACACATGCTGTGCGACTGGATCGAACAGGACTCGATCTCCGAGGCCGGCGCCGGGCTGGCAGGGGAGGCGCGGTGATCGAGCAACTGCGCGAAGTGATCCAGGAGATCGAGCAGAAGTGGAGCCGCCTGCGCCTGCTGGTGGTGGGCGACGTGATGCTCGACAAGTACATCTGGGGAGAGGTGGGCCGCATCTCGCCGGAGGCGCCGGTGCCGGTGGTGCGCGTGACGCACCAAAGCGAGCTGCCGGGCGGCGCCGCCAACGTGGCCATGAACCTGGCGCGGCTGGGCGCCGGAACCTGGGTGGCCGGGTTCAGTGGCGGCGACGAGGATGAGAGGCTGCTCGCGGGCCATTTGGAGGCCAGCGGGATTGCGCCGGTTCTGGTGCCCTGCGAGGGCTTCCCGACCATTACCAAGCTGCGTATCCTGGGCGGGCGGCAACAGATGCTGCGGCTGGACTCCGAGCGCCTGGCCGCGCGTCCGCAGGCCGACTACGACCGGCTGGTCGCAGCGGTGCTGGAGCGGTTGCCACAGGTTGACGCCGTGATCCTTTCCGATTACGCCAAGGGCGTGCTGGCGCCCTCTGTTTGCCAGACCATCATCGCCGCGGCGCGCGCCCAGGGGATTCCGGTCCTGGTCGATCCCAAGAGCGTCGATTTCAGCCGCTATGCCGGGGCGACGACGATCTGCCCGAACCTGGGCGAGCTGGCGGCCGCGGCGCGGCTGACGGAGCCTGGGATCGATGCGCGGGATACCGAGGCCCTGCTCCGCGCAGGCGAGAGGATGATCGCCGCCTTCGGGCTCGACTTCCTGATCGCGACCATGAGCGAGCGGGGCATCGCGCTGGTGCGCACCGGCAGCCGTGTCGTGGCTCCGGCGCTGGCGCGGCAGGTCTTCGACGTCTCCGGCGCCGGGGACACGGTGATTGCCGTGCTCGCCCTCTGCCTGGCCTCGGGGCTCAAGCCCGAGGTCGGCGTGCAGTTGGCCAACCTGGCCGCCGGCATCGTGGTCGGCAAAGTGGGCACGGTTCCAGTGGAAAAGCACGAGCTGCTGGCCGCGCTGGCCCCGTCGATCGCCCTCCACGCCGAGGACAAGGTGGTCACGCGCGAGGGTCTGGTGGCCCGCGTCGCCCTGTGGAAGGCCAACGGCGAGCGAGTGGTCTTCACCAACGGCTGCTTCGACCTGCTGCACGTGGGCCACATCGAGGTGCTCGAGAAGGCGCACAGCTTCGGCGACCGGCTGATCGTGGCCATCAACAGCGACGTTTCCGTGCGGCGGCTGAAGGGCGAGAGCCGGCCGATCGTGGACGAACAGGCGCGCGGCCGGGTGCTGGCGGCGCTGGCCGCCGTCGACGCTGTCGTTGTCTTCGACGAGCCGACGCCGCTGGAGCTGATCGTGGCCGCCAGGCCCGATGTACTGGTCAAGGGCGGCGACTACTCGATCGAAACCATCGTTGGCGCCCGCGAGGTAATGGCGAACGGCGGCGAGGTCAGGATTGTCCCCATCGTTCCGGGCCACTCGACGACCCGGCTGATCGAGAGGGGAGCCGGGCGGTAAGCGGCGGCGGCGTTTTTGGGCGGGAATGCGTCCATGGAGATCACCAGATGGGGATGCCGCGATCCGCATTCCGGCCCACGAGAACCTCATTCGGGATATCGAGGAACTGCTGGAACGCCCGGTGGGACGGCCCAGTCATAAGCCGGTGGTCTGGTAGAAGGGCTATCTCTATCGGGCGAACAGGCCGCAAACGGGTATAATCGCGGCGTGCCGGGGAACCAAAGCGGAAACTCTCGTTTTAGACTACGCGCGGCGGATTTCCGGCGGCCGGCGGGCCTCTGGCCGCCTGGCGAGGTGCATCTCGCATGAAGCGAATACCCCTCGGCGCATGGCTGTGGGTGGGCTTGGCTGTTGCGGTGTTCCTCTCTATCGGCATGCCGTTGGCCGATAGAACTTTTCTGCGCGAGGTCGACTTCAAGGGTGTGTACTACGGCACCCGCTGCCTGCTGGCGCACGGCGACCCTTACAATGAGGCCCAACTCAGGAGCTTCTACCTGGCGGACGCACGACCGCAGGCAAGTCCTCCAGGGAACGAGCGCATCATTACCCTTTACGTCAACCTTCCCACGGCGTTTCCGTTTTTGGCTCCTTTTGCGATGCTTGCCTGGGGACCCGCGCACTATCTCTGGCTGGGGGTGACCGCGGTTCTTTTCGTCCTCGCCGGCCTGCTGATGTGGAGTCTGGCAGCGCGCGATTCCCCGGCGGCGGCTGGTTCGATGCTCTTCCTGCTCTTTGCAGGCAGTGAGATTCTTCTCGAGGTCGGCAACACAGCCGGCATCGCCGTCAGCCTCTGCGTGATTGCGGTCTGGTGCTTCCTGCGATCGCGCTTCATCGCCGCCGGCGTTCTCTGCCTGGCGTTCAGCCTTCTTATCAAGCCGCACGATTCCGGGTTCATTTGGCTTTATCTGTTGTTGTCGGGCGGCCTGCTGCGCCGGCGTGCCTTGCAGACGCTCGCGGCCACCTTGCTGCTGGCTCTTCCCGGAGTTCTTTGGGTCGCGCTCGCCGCTCCTGGCTGGTTACCCGAGATGCGCGGCAACCTGGCGACCATCGCGGCTCCCGGCGGATTGAACGATCCCGGCCCGGCCTTCGTCGATCCCCGAGACCACGGTTCCATCCAGATCAGCCTGCAAACGGTGCTGGCGGTCTTCGTGGACCGGCCCGGCTTCTACAACACCGTTGCCTGGGCCGTGGCCGGTCCCCTGCTTGCACTCTGGACCTTCGCCACCCTGCGCGCCCGCCCGCCTTCGTCGCATGCCTGGCTGGGCCTGGCGGCGGTGGCGGCGCTCTCCCTGCTCCCCGTCTATCACCGGCAACACGATACGCGGTTGCTTATGCTGACTCTTCCCGCCTGCGCGCAGTTGTGGGGCGAGGGCGGCCTGGCGGGCCAGCTTGCCCTGCTGGTTAACGGCGCCGCGCTTCTGGCCACCGGCGACCTGTCCATGCAGTTTTTCACCACCCTCGCGCACCCACTCGTGGATGCAGCGTCCGGCGCCGGCGCTCAAGTGCTCACCGCGCTGCTGCTGCGCCCGGCACCGCTTGCCCTGCTGCTGGTTGGCTGCTTCTACCTGTGGATTTATGTGAGAAGGTGCATGTCCGGGTGCGCTCGCGGGCAAACGTGATACAGTTCGCTTCTCTTGTTTGGGGAGCGGGCGGTTGAGCATGCTGCGGGTGATCGGGTCAGTGACCTGCTTCCTGGATACCGCAACTCCGAAACCGCTATAGCCTGCCCTCAGCAGAGGGGATTGGAGCCCCGATGCTGGAGAGATGGTTTGTCCACCCTTGGCGCTGTCCTGTAAGCTGGGATGTGATGCACTCCCAAAGAAAGCTCCTTCTGCCTTTTGCCGTCACCGCGCTGGCCGTCTGTGCCGTTCTTCCGGCCCACAGTCAGAGCACTGCCTCGCCCACAGCCGGCAACGGCACCTATATTGCCGTCGACCCGCTGGCCAATGTGCGCTACGACAACCGCTACGACATCTCGCTGAGCATGGCCTATGCCCATATCAAGGCCGGCCCCACGCTGATCCAGGGCGCGAACCTGGGCGGTGTGGACCTGAGCGGGTCGTACTGGCTCACCAAGCGCCTGGGCGTGGAGGGCTCCGGGCGCGCCTACCTGGGCACCAGCGGCGTCGCGCCCAACACCCAGCACATCAACGGCCCCTTCATCAGCGAGTACATGTTTGTGGGCGGGCCGGAGTTGCTGGGTCCGCACAACAAGCACGGCGCCTTTATCCTGCACGCGATGGTCGGCGGGGCGTACGGCAAGTTCGAGCAGGACCTGCGTGGCAACCCGCCGTCGGTGGTGGACTTTTATAACGACCAGATGGCGCTGGGCGCGGTCTTTGGCGGGCACATCGACCTGAACCGCTCGGCGCACTGGACCTTCCGGATTACGCCGGACGCCCTGCTGACCCGGTACCACGCCAACTACGCGACCAACACCACGTCGATGGGCACCTTCAACAACTGGAACTTCGGCATCTCGGTGGGCGCGGAGTACAAGTTCAAGGCCAAGCGGAAGAACTGAATCGATATTCTCTGCGGAAGCGCAGGGCAGCGGTCGATCGGGGCGATCCCTCAGCGGGATGCGCCCCGTTTCTGCATTCTGTGGCGGTTTGCACATTCCTTGCGGAGGGAGGTGACGCAAGCCGGCGCTGGGCCGAACGGAGCGGGACCGCGAGGGGAGCGGCCAGGTGAATCTGGCTATTTCCGGGGGTGACGCGCAGAACCTGTGTGCGGCGTGGTGGGAGGCGGCGGGGGCGGTTAGCATAGGAAGAGCCCATGGCAGACGCAGGCCCACAGACCAGCCAACCCGAGCGGAAGACGGCATCGCGCGCATCGATTGTGCTGGCGTTTGCCAGCGTGTACTTTTTCTGGGGCTCGACGTACACGGCGATCCGGATCGGGGCGGCGCAGATTCCGGCGCTGCTGTTGTCGGGGACGCGGTTCACGATAGCTGGCGTTCTTCTGCTGGGCGTGTGCGCCTGGCGGCGGCTGCCGCTCGTGAGTTCGTGGAAGACGATGGCCATGCTCGGGGCGATCGGGCTGCTGCTGCTGGGCGGGGGAAACGTCGGCCTGGTCTGGGCGGAGAAGACCCTCCCGAGCGGCCTGGCCTCGCTGGTCCTGGCGGTGACGCCGCTTTTCATTGCGCTGATGGAGATCTTTCTGCCGGAGGGCGAGCCTCTGCCAGCGCGCGGCTGGCTGGGAATGGCACTGGGTTTTGCGGGACTGGCGGCGCTGATGTGGCCGTCGCTGAGCAGTGGGCTCTCCGGGGACCGGACGAGGCTGGTGGCGATGGCTGTTCTGGTGGCCGGAGGGCTCTCGTGGGCGTTGGGCAGCGTGGTGTCGCGGCGGGCGCGGTTGCCGGTGAATACCCTTGTGGCGGCGGCCTGGCAGATGGTGATTGCCGGCGCGATCGCGACCGGGATTGGCACGGTTCTGGGCCAGTGGCGGGGTTTCCACGCGAATGCGGCCGCCATCGGCTCGGTGGCCTACCTGATCACGGGCGGGTCGCTGGCGGGCTACACTTGCTTCATCTACCTGCTGGAGCACGTGCCGGTGGCGAAGGTCAGCTCGTATTCCTACGTGAACCCCGTGGTGGCGGTGCTGCTGGGGATCGTCTTCCTGGGCGAGCGGCCCTATCCGGCCGAGTTCGCCGGGATGGCCGGGGTGATCCTGGCGGTCTTTCTGCTAAGCTCGGCGCAGGTGAAAGCGCGGCCGCGCGCTCGGCAGGAACTGGAGACGCTGCCGGAGGAGTAGACCGGGGGCAACAGACTGCGGGGAGACTCCCTGGTTTGCTCGCTCTTGCTCTGCGCGGAGCGGCTGCTGCATCATTTCGCCAGCTTGGCGGCCGGCTGGCGGTTGTTGTTTGTCTCCTGAGGCCGTTCTGGCGGCCTCAAGAGACACTGCGGCCCCGTCAGGCTGCCGGGGCTTCGCCCTTCAGCTCGGCCAGGGTCCGTTCGAGGCTGGCCACGTCCTCCACGTTTAGCGACTTCAGCGCCGGGTCAATCTGCTTGAGCAGGCCGCAGAGGACCTTGCCCGGACCCACCTCGACGAAGATCTCCGCGCCGGCGGCGGCCAGCGCCTTGACGCAGTCGACCCAGCGCACCGCGCCCGTGACCTGGCGGGTGAGGACATCTGCGGCCTGGGCGGCGGTGGTCACCAGGTTGCCCGTGACGTTGGCGGCTACGGGAACCCGCGGGTCGCTCAGGTTGAGGGCGGCAAGCACGCGGGCCACTTCTTCCTGCGCCGGCTGCATGAGGGCGCAATGGAAGGGAGCGCTGACGGGCAGCGGCACGGCGCGGCGGGCGCCCTTGGCTTTGCAGAGGGCGGAGGCCCTTTCGACGGCGGCGGCAGCGCCGGAGATGACGGTCTGGCCGGGCGAGTTCAGGTTGGCGGCCTGCACGCAGAGGCCGGTTTCGGCAGCCGCTTCCACGCAGGCTTCGGCTACGAGCGCCGGGTCCAGTTGCAGCACGGCGGCCATGGCGCCTTCTCCGGCCGGTACGGCGATCTGCATTGCGCGGCCGCGCGCCTTGACGCTGCGGACCGCGTCGGCAAAGCTCATGGTTCCCGCGGCCACGTGCGCACTCCACTCGCCGAGCGAGTGCCCGGCGGCCAGCGCCAGCTCCACGCCGTGCTCCGCCAGCACGCGCCATGCCGCCACGCTTACGGTGAGGATGGCTGGCTGGGTGTTCTCGGTGAGGCGCAGTTGATCCTCGGGCCCTTCGAAGCAGAGGCGGGAGAGCGGAAAGCGGAGGGCCTGGTCGGCCTCGGAAAAGGTCTGTTTTGCAACGAGAAAACGCTCGGCCAGCTCGCGGCCCATACCCACGGCCTGCGATCCCTGACCCGGAAAGAGAAGAGCAATTTTGGTCGGCATTTCCCAACCATTCTACCGCGCGGCGGGGGCCAGGTGATCGCGCACCACCCGGATTGGGATCATGAGCTTGCGCGGTTCCCCGGGGCATTTTTCGAAGCCATAACCCTCATAGAAGGTCACCATTTTGTCGTCGATGGCGTCCACAAGAATTGCCGCCAGCCCCGCGATCTCAGCTGCGGCTAAAGTCCGAAGAAAGGCATCTTTCAGCAGCGCTTTCCCAATTCCGAGCCGCTGAACGGACCTGTCCACCGCAAAGCGGGCAAAGACCATCGCCGGGACCGGGTAGCGAGGCGGCAACGCGGCGCCGACAGAAGCGGGCGAGTCCTCCAAGCGAATCGAGCCGAAGACAAGCGAGTAATATCCCAACACTACGTTCTCCCGATGGACAACGTAGGTCTGAGAAGAACCGGACCCTTGGTTTCCCAGCGCATGCCGGCGCAAAAATAAATCCAGGGAGTTCTTCCCGCAGCGGAAGCGCTCCACTTGGTGCCACGGCGCGAGCTTTTCAACCAGGGAAACGGAAGGGGACGACGTCATGGCAATAATCTCCTAAATATCAATGTGTTGAAGGATAATCGGACTTCTAGATAGCGATCGAACCATTCCTGGGCGCCCATACAGATCTCGCACGTGTGGAGTCGTTGACAAGAACCGGTTGCAAAAGCGCAGAATAATGTCGTACGCTGTACGTACAGAGAGAGTATCCCATGGCCACACTACCCCGTCAACTTCGCACACGCCGGATCAACGCGCGGATTTCCGACGCGGAGGAAGCCCTCTTGCGACGCGGAGCGCAGCGCAAAGGGCAGACACTGACCCAGTTCGTGGTTGAGAGCGCGTGTGCGGTGGCCGAGGTCGAGTTGGGAGAGCAGCGAGAGTTCACGATCCCGCCCGATCGTTGGCCAGAGCTCCTGGCTGCACTCGACAAGCCGACTACGTTCAATCCACGGCTGCACAGCTTGCTGGCAGAGCCCAGCGCCATCGAAAAGCCGGGCGCGATTTAGAGCGATCTCGCCTTGGCGGGCGCTGGCCCCTTCAGTTCCACCGGCTGGGGTCGTCCTGGTCGTTGTCGATGCGGCGGCCCTGCCCGTCGAGGTGGATGGTGCGGCCCTGCGAGCGCATGTAGACCTCGAACTTGCGCGCCGTGCGCCGGCGCTTCCAGCGGTAGTAGCGGTTGCGGAGCGCGTAAAAGCCCTCGCTCAGCGCAAAGCTGAAGCCCTTGCGCGGCGCCAGGCGGATCCACGCCAGCGCGGCCAGCGCCCCGCCCAACTGGGAAAAGGCGTAGATCTTCTGCTGGCCGAAGAGCATAGCGATGGAGACCAGTGCGTAGATGACCACCAGGTAGCGGGCTTTGATTCCGATGGTGAAGAAGAGCAGGAACTGGGTGTCGCCGTAGAGCAGCCCGATGGCGGCCAGCAGCCCGAAGATGCCGCCGAAGCAGCCATAAAGCGGCGAGGCGGCAATGGGGTGTCCCAGCGCGGCCAAGACCAGCTCGATGGCCAGCGCGCTGGCCGCCGTGCCCAGCACCGACGCCGTGTAGAGGCCCGTGACCCAGTTCGAGTTGCCCATGGTCTCGAGGAATCCGGCCAGAAACCACAGCGAGAGCAGCTCGAAGAAGGCGCCGTAAAGTCCCGGGTGCATCAGGCTGTAGGTCAGCGGCTGCCAGACGGATCCGTGCAGGAACGCGGCCGGCGAGAACGCCAGCGCCTCGGACACCTGCTGCGCGGTGCGTGCCGCGGTCAGTCCCAGGAACGCCAGCGCGAAGTAGGCAGCCAGGTTCCACAGCACCAGGCGGCGCGTGGCGCCGCGGAACTCGGGGAAGGCGAACGGGGTGGAGCCGAACCTTGGCATGGTCTTCAGTCTAAGCGTAACCCGGCATGGGGGCGGGTGTCATGGTGGGGGCGCCTGGCGGGGGAGGGTTTTCCGGCTTTGGCACGGCGCGGCGACTGGCAGGATTGTGCCGGGCATTACCGATGATTTCCGCCCGATGCGGTATCCTCCGGTTTGGGGATAGTGTTCCGTGGTCAGCGCCGGGCCGGCCTTGACCAGCGGCCGGTTTTTCCCCAAGAATAACGAAGTTGCACCGCAAGGTGCTGTCATCTTACGAATTGAAATGCCATGGAGAGGAGGCTGCCATGCCTAGCTGCCCTGAATGCGAGAACAACCTGGATATCGAACTGGACGAAGTGGAAGAAGGCGACGTGGTTGCCTGCGAGGAATGTGGGACGGAGTTTGAGATCGTCGGCGTCGAGCCGCTCGAACTGGCCCGTATGGACGATGAGCTGGACGAAGACGAAGAAGACCTGTTTGAAGAGGAAGAGGAGGAGGAGTGAAACTGAAACGCACAAGTTGGGTGGCTGGGCTGGTGTTTGCCGCCGCTGTGAGCGGGCTGGTTCCGCTGCCGGGCGGGGGCGGGCTTGTGGGCCCGGTTCCGGCCCAGGCGCAGAACTTGGGCCAGCGCGTTGTCTCCGGCAACGTTGTGGATGACGCAGCGGCACCCGTGGCCGGCGCCACCGTCTTCCTCAAGGACCTGAAGACCAAGGCCATCCGCAGCTTCACCACCACGGAGAAGGGCCGCTTTCAGTTCGCCCAGGTGAACATGGCCGAGGATCACGAATTGTGGGCCGAGAAAGACGGCAAGAAGACCAGCGTCAAGACCGTATCCACCTGGGACACGCGCAAGACCTTCGAGGTGGAGCTGAAGCTGAAGTAGGGTGCGGACACGAGGACCGCGGCCCCGCGGCGGCCCTCGTGAGAGCATCTTCACAAATAGAGCACGGACATTGGTGCCCCATCCTAGCCGCGTTCTTTGCGGTTAGGGTGGGAAAGCACGAAGATCACCCTACAGCAAAAGTGAAAATGCTCTATACCGGTTCCAGAATAGCTGTACCCCGGAAGCGATGGACTCAAGTGGCATTTTCCTCAAGAAAATGCCACCTTGCACGATGCCAACAAGGGCACGGGAATTCTGGAACCGGTCTAGCCATCCAGCTTCTTCGTCACCAGCTCGTTGAGCAGCGCCGGGTTGGCCTGCCCCTTCGAGGCCTTCATCGCCTGGCCCACGAAGAAGCCCGCCATCGTCTTCTTGCCCGCCTTGTACTGCTCCACCTGCTTCGGATTGGCGGCGATCACCTCGTCGATCAGCTTCTCGATCGCGCTGGCGTCGGTGATCTGCTCGGGTTTCTCGCGCTGGTAAACCGGGCCGAAGTCCTCGCCCTTTTCAAAGCAGATGTCGAAGAGCCCCTTCATCTGCTTCGAGCTGATCTTGCCTTCGTCGAGCAGGTCGGCGGCCCGCACAATCCCGGCCATGGTCACCGGCGACTGGTCCAGCTCGATGTCCAGCGCGTTCAGCCGCCCACCCACCTCGCTCAGAAGGACGTTGGCCACGCGGCGCGGACTCCTGGCCGTGCGGGCCGCGTCCTCAAAGCGGTCGGCAAACTCGCGCGTCGAGGTCAGCGTCTGCGCGTCCTTCGCGCTCAACTCGTATTCGGCCATCATCCGCGCCCGCCGCGCCTCCGGAAGCTCAGGGAGTTTCTTCCGTGTCTCGCTCAGCAACTCCGGCGAGACCACCAGCGGCGGCAGGTCCGGCTCGGGGAAGTAGCGGTAGTCGTGCGCCTGCTCCTTCGAGCGCATGGAGTAGGTGCGGCCCTCGCTGGCGTTCCAGAGCCGCGTCTCCTGCACGATGCGCCCGCCCGACTCCAGCACCTCGATCTGGCGCTCGATCTCGTACTCCAACGCCAGCCGCACAAAGCGGAAGCTGTTCACGTTCTTGATCTCGGTCTTGGTGCCGAACTTCTCCTGACCCCGCGGCCGCACGCTCACGTTGGCGTCGCAGCGCAGCGAGCCCTCCTCCATATTGCAGTCGGAGACGCCGCAGTAAAGCAGAATCTCTTTCAGCCGCGTAAGGTACTCGAAGGCCTCGTCCGGCGTGCGGATATCCGGTTCGGAGACGATCTCGGCCAGCGGCGTGCCGCAGCGGTTCAGGTCCAGATACGTGCGCGTCGCCGAGTCGGCAAAGCCGTCGTGCAGGCTCTTGCCCGCGTCCTCTTCCATGTGCAGCCGGGTGATGCCGATCTTCTTCGTCCCTCCCTCCGCCGTGGGGACAACGATCCACCCGAACTCGGCCAGCGGCCGATCGAATTGCGAGATCTGGTAGCCCTTGGGCAGGTCGGGATAAAAGTAATTCTTGCGGGCGAAGATCGACCGCTCATTGACCCGGCAGTTCAGCGCCAGCGAGGCCAGCGTGGCAAACTCCACCGCCTTCGCGTTCAGCACCGGAAGCGCCCCCGGCAGCCCCAGGCACACCGGGCAGATATTTGTATTCGGCGCCGACCCGAACCGGTTCGCGCAGCCACAAAAGATCTTCGTGGCCGTCAACAGTTGCACGTGGACCTCGAGTCCGATGACGGGCTCGTATTTGGCCAGGACTTCAGGGGACAATGCGGCGGCGGGCATGATTGAGTTCAATTTTAGCGTGGAGAATGCGCAGTGTGCCTGTGCGCGGCCTCTGTCTACCCAGGAACCGTCGATTCAACGTCCATTGATCGGTTCGTCCACTACAGGATTCAGTAGACTCACACTCCGGATCTCACTGGTCCTGGTCAATAGGATGCCGGGGCCCGGAATCGGAACTGTCTGATCGCCTTCAACGACCCAAGAAGCGTCTTTCAGGTAGACCGATCCTTCCTCCGAGGTGTCCGAATAGTAGAGTAGTATTCCCAGCACGCTTCTGCCATCCGCCAATTCCACCTGAACCGGTTGATCGTCGATCGCCTCTCGTTCGAAGATGTCATTCCAGATGGAGTTGCATGTGGTGCGCTCGGTCAGGCGCAGGAAGCGAAAGAGGCGATTCCCATCGAATCGGATGTAGCCCACGGCAAACAGGGAGAAAGCAACTGAAACAGCCGCCAGCCAAGCCAGTTGCGCCGGCTCCCAAACGACTGTGTCATTGCCCTTCCCGAGAGGGTCAGTCTGTATGTGAAAGGGCAGCCTCCCTCTATTCAGAGGAATAAAGCAAACATAGATGACGAAGCTGAATACCAAGGCTTCGATCACCCGTTCCATATCCGACTGCGAACGGCGGGTTGCCAAGGCCTGAACCACATACGCTGCGGAGAACCCAGGCAAGAGAATGAGAAAAACCTGGAGCGCAAGAAGTGTCGCCGGCATCCGGAACCCCTCCCCCGACCCTGCTTAAGGTCTTGCGGCGTTGGCCTGCGAAGGCGGAGGAGGAATCTTGACCGGACGGGGAAGCTTGACCGCAACCCTTGGCGCGCGCTTGAGGCCATCCGTGGTACGCACTCCCCCTACGTACTTGGAGCTGCCGATCTTTCCCACATATCCCATGAGAACCCTCCCGCTTTCCCATTATGCGGCTTATCCGCATCGCCCGGCAATCGTTGGGCGGAAACTCACTCCGCCGGATCCTCCGCCGTAAACGGCGAGCAGCAGGGTTTCTCGGTCGCGTGGAAGTTCATCAACTCCAGCCGGATCCCGTCAGGATCGTACAGATTGAATTGCCCCTTGCCGTCCCTGCCGATCTGCGTGTGCCCGTCGTTCACCACCCCGTTCAGCCGCCCCTCGTCCTTCATCGTCTTATAGGCCACATCCACCGATGTCACGCCCACCGACAGGTGATCGAGCACGCCCAGGTCGTGCTGGCTCATCGTGGCCGGAATCCCCGTCCCCGACGGGCCGCTCGTCAGCATGTACTCCAGCCAGTCGTGCGAGTCCGGCATCTGCTGGCTCACCCAGTCGATCTTGTCGTCCTTCATGCCGCCGAACCAGTACGGGCGGAAGCCGAGCAGGTCGCGGTAGAAGGTGTCTTCGAGCGCGCGGTTGTGCACCAGGATGCCGATGTGGATGAGGTGATGGCCGACCAGCATCGGCGCGGCAATCTGCTTGGGCAGATGCGGCGGCTCCACGAACTCCACCTTGTTGCCCTCCGGGTCGAGCACGGTGAAGCTCTTGCTCCCGTCGGCCAGCCTGGTCACCATCGACGGCGTCTTCCATGCCTTGGCCGCCAGGTACTTGCGCATCCCCTCGGCGTCGGTGGTGTTGTAGGCGGTGTGGTCGAGCCGATTGATGCCCTGGCCCGGCGGCAAGGGCAGCACCTCGACAAATTGCACCGGGTTGATGGCGTAGCGGACGCCCTTCGGGTTCTCCTGGTCGGCCAGCTTGGCGGCGCCGATGATCTCGCGATAGTAGTGATCCGCGGCCGCCGCGTCCGATGTGTACACGGCCAGGTGCGAGATGCCGGTAATCTTCGGCCGCGTCAGCGGCTTATCCGGCATTTGAGCGGCGCCGGCAAGGGTGAAGGCGGCAAGAAAAGCGGCGGCAAGGATACGGTGATTCATTCTGCACCTCGGAAGTTGTGCCGGGCTCCACGATAAAACGATTGCGCGGTCAGCGCAAGCGGCCGGTCCGGTTGGTGCCGGTCCGGTTGGCCGCGCTCTACACGAAGAGAGCCGGCTAAGCGCGCCTGCCCGGACCTCGTACCGTATCGCCCTATACAATGCCGCCATGCGCCTCTTTCCTCTTCCCCTCTGCCCGGCCCTGGTCTGTCTGAGCCTGCTGTCGCTCAGTGCGGCGGGCCAGTCCCCGCTGGTGCCCAGCTCCGAAGCCGACCGCGCCGAGGCCCGAGCCATCTTCAAGGAACTCATCGAGATCAACACCACGGACACTCCCAAAGGCAGCGTCACCGCCGGCGCCGTGGCCATGCAGAAGCGGTTGCTCGATGCCGGTTTCGACCCCAACGACATTGCCCTGCTCGGTCCAGCGCCCAACAAGCAGAACCTCGTCGTCCGCATGCGCGCCGCCGGGCCCGCCACGGAGAAGCCCGTCCTCTTCCTCTGCCACATGGATGTGGTCCAGGCCCTGCCTTCGGACTGGCACACCGATCCGTTCGAGTTCGTAGAGAAGGACGGCTACTACTACGGCCGCGGCACGCAGGACATGAAGGAGTCCGACGCCGCGCTGGTGGCCACCTTCCTGCGACTCCACCGCGAGGGCTACCGGCCGCGGCGCGACCTCATCCTGGCCCTCACCGCCGACGAGGAGGGCGGCAGCTTCAACGGCGCACAGTGGCTCGTCCTGAACCATCGCGAGCTGGTCGACGCCGCCTTCGTCATCAACCCCGACGCCGGCGGCATCGAACTCGACAACGGCCGCGCGGTCGTCGCCGATGTCGAGGCCACCGAGAAGATCTACGCCGATTTCCAGGTGACCGCCATCAACCCCGGCGGCCACAGCTCGCGCCCCCGGCCGGACAACGCCATCTACGAGCTCACCGCCGCCCTGAACAAGCTGGCCGCCTACAACTTTCCCTTCGAGATGAACGAGGTCACGCGCACCTACTTCACCAACCTGGCCGCGCAGGAGACCGGCCAATCCGCCGCCGACATGCGCGCCATCGTGGCCACCCCGCCCGATCTGGCCGCCGCCGCCCGCCTATCGGCCGAGCCCAGCTTCAACTCCAACTTCCGCACCACCTGCGTCGCCACCCGCCTCGCCGCCGGCCACGCCAACAACGCCCTGGCCCAGACCGCACAGGCCAACATCAACTGCCGCATCTTTCCCGGCCACTCGCCCGAGGAGATTCGCCAGCAGCTGGTCGCTCTCTTTGCCGACCCCAAGCTTGCCGTCAGGTACCTCTCCGAAGGCGGCCACGGGGCCGACGTTGCCCCCGAGCGCAGGGCCATCGTGCCGCCAGCGCCGATTAAGGAGGTCTTCGAGCCCCTCACCCGCATCACCCAGGCCATCTGGCCCGGCGTCCCCGTCACCACCGTCATGGAAAACGGCGCCTCGGACTCCATCTTCTTCTCCATGGCCGGCATCCCCTGCTACGGCTACTCCGCCATCGCCCTCGAACGCGACGACGACCGCGCCCACGGCCAGGACGAGCGACTGCCGATCGACTCCTACTGGAAGTCCCTCGACTTCTTCTATAACTTCGCCAAGGCGGCTGGCGGCCAATAAGATCGGAACCCCTGACGGCACGTGGTGAGAATCGCGTTTTGAAAAGGCACAACTTCACAAGCCTCGGAAAACTCGAAATACGGCACGAAAGATGTGTCAGGGCACGACTTCAGTCGTACCGTAAGTGCTTGATAAGAAATGAGGGGCTTCAGCCCCTAAGGGATGTCCTTCGGCAATTTGGACTATTACAACGGTCCACTGAGGTTGCCGCGCCCGATTTTGCACCCAACAGGAAGGAGAGCATACCGGTATGGAAATCCTCGCCGCGCAAAAGGAAATTCGAAAGGTCTATCTCGGCGGTTTCGCGGGCCAGCTTGTCTCAGGCTCAATCTGGCTCCTATCCGCGGCGGCGGCTACCTGGTACTCGCAGACGTCTGCGATCCTGGTCTTGGTGGTTGGGGGCGCCTTCATCTTCCCGCTGACACAACTTGTGCTGCGGCTGATGGGCGGCCCGGCCTCGCTCCCCAAGGGGCACCCCTTGAATGCGCTGGCCACGCAAATTGCCTTCACCCTGCCGATGACGTTTCCCTTGATCTACGCCGCCACGGCACATCATCTCTACTGGTTCTATCCGGCTTTCATGATTGCCGTCGGAGCCCATTATCTGCCCTTCACTTTTCTTTACGGTATGCGACAGTTCGCGGTGCTTTCGGTTCTGCTTGTGGCAGGCGGGGTGGCGATCGGCGTCTATCTTCCAGCTTTCTTCAGCCTGGGTGGCTGGGTGACCGCGTGCGTCCTGCTTGTCTTTGCATTCCTGGGCCGCCGCGTGGCCCTTGCCGCCGAAAGGTGAGGCCGGGTTCGCGGAGCGCAGGTGTCTCAGCCCTTCGCCGAGTGCGCGATCGAATACTCCCGCGCGAAGCCCGAGGGCTCGGCGGAGATGCGGACCTTCAGCGCGCCGCCCGCGTCGCAGGTGTACTCTTCGCGGATGAGGATGCCGTGGGGGTTGGCCAGCAGCGCCACGGGAACTTCCGCCAGGTCGTCGCGCCCCTGCAACCATGGATCGAAGGGGAACTGGATCTGGTCCCAGTTCACGATCTCGCCGGTGGGCTGGCCGCGCTCGTCCAGTTGCGAACACTCGAGATAGCGGAAGTGGCCGATGTTATGCGCGGGCTGGTAACTGCGCTCGATCCGCAGCGGCCGCTCGCCCGCTGCCGGCAGCCGCACGCCGCGGGGGAAGATCAGGTCGAAGAAGATGGTGCCGCCGAAGTCGGCCTCGCGCCACATGCCGAAGTTCTGGTTGAAGCGCTCGTGCACCTCGTCGGCCGCGGCCGAGGCGCGGATGGCCAGCCCGATGGCGCTGGCTGAGCGCATATACGCCGAACGTCGCACCTTGCGCCCGAAGTTCTCGCGGAGGATGCGCGCCACCGGCGGCAGTTCCGCCCCACCGCCGGTTACGTAAAGCGTGTCCAGGGTGCGGCCGGGATGCGCGGCCAGCAGGTTTTCCAGCACTTCACGCGTGCGCTCGATCAGCGGCCGGCAGCGCTCGTAGTAGTCGTCCACCGGAATCGTCACCGGCGCCCACCCGGCGCGCACCCGCTCCAGATCCACCGTCACCCTGCGCGTGTTCGGGTTCAGACCCTCCTTGCGCTCGCGGCACTCCTCCAGCAGCCGGTAGCGCTCGGCCGCCGTCAGCGGCGAGTGGCTGCCTGCAATTTCCAGGGCCAGCGCGGCCAGAATCTCGTCGAAGTCGTCGCCGCCCAGCCCGGAGATTCCGTCCGATGCCTCGATGCTGTGCTCGGTCTCGCCCATCGTCACCAGCGAGACGTCAAAGGTGCCGCCGCCCAGGTCGTACACCACCAAACTGGCCCCGGCGCGGCTCTTGCGCTCGGCCGAGTTGCGGTAGGCGAATTCGATGGCCGCGGCCGAGGGCTCGTTGAGCAGCCCGAGCACTGCGAAGCCTGCGGCCTGCGCGGCTTCCTCGGTCAGGAAGCGCTGGTTGCTGTTGGCGCTGGCCGGGACGCCGAGCATGATCTCCAGCCGCTCGTCCGGCGCGGCGCCCAGGTTGGAGCGCTCCAGCATCTGCACGCGCAGCGCCGCCATCATCTCGGCCAGCAGCAGGCGCAGCGGAACGCTCTGGTCGCCCAGTCGCACCACGGTGTGCGGGCCGGCCGTGCGCAGGTGCCGCTTCAGCGAGCGCGCCACCGTCCAGTTCTCGTCCGCCTGTGCCGCCACGGCCTCCCAGCCGTAGATCCGCTCGTTGCCGCGTGCCGCCACGACCGGCGGAAACCAGTCGCGCATCTCGCCGTCCGGCGCCTCGAAGTGCACCAGGGGGAAGTTACCGCGGTCCGCCACCGCCGCCACCACGCGCGTTGTGCCGAAATCGACTCCGACTTTCATAGGTTCAGTTTACAGGGAGTTCAATTCCCGCCCGTCTCGGCCGTCTCACCGGGACTGCTAGACTGGAAGAAGATGATCCTCCCGTTTGTCCGCGAAATCTTCGCGGAGCTGGAGCATTCCCCGGCCTTCGAGCGCGTACGCAGGCACCTGAGCCTTGCTGCGGGGCGCCGCCGTGTCTCCGGGCTCACTGCCACCGCGCGCGCCCTCTGCCTGCCGCTGATGGCCCGCGCCGCGCGGCAGCCGGTCATCGTCATCGTCGCGGACAACAAGGCCGCCGAGGCGCTGGAGCCGCTGGTGCGCGCCGGCTGCGAGCTGACCGGCGCCATCGATCCGGCTCACGTTGTCCGTCTCCCGGCGCACGACGTTCTGCCCTTCGAGAACCTTTCGCCGCACCCCGACGTTCAGGAGCAGCGCGCCTCCGCATTGTGGAAGCTGGCCACCGGCGCCGTCTCCATCCTCATCGCCCCGGTCGAGGCCGCCGCGCTGCGCCTCTTCGACCGCGACTACTACGCCGGACTGGCGCTGACCCTGCGCCGCGGCGAAGAGGTCGATATCGAGCTGCTGACCGGCCACTTGGCCAGCGTCGGCTACACGCAAACCGACCTGGTGGAAATGCCCGGCCAGTTCACGCGCCGCGGCGGCATCGTCGATGTCTACTCGCCCGAGTCCGACCGTCCCGTCCGCTTCGAGTTCTTCGGGGACGAGATCGAGACCATCCGCCGCTTCGACCCCGAGACGCAGCGCTCGCTCTCCGGACTGGACGAGACCCAACTGCTGCCGCTCACCGAGACTCCAGTCACCGAGCGACTGCTTGCCGCCGTCAACGCCCGGCTCAGCAAGCAGCGCGTGGAGAGCGAGGGCGACGGCGAGGCCGAGGAGATGGCCGTCGAAGCCGCGGCCGCCAGCGGCGTCAGCGTCTTTCCCGGCTGGGAGTTCTTTGCCTGCGTGGCCGGCGCGCACCAGCATCTGCTCAAGCTGGCGCCGCGCGCGCTGCTTTTTGTCGACGAGCCGGCGATGGTGCGCAACCAGATTGACCGCTGGTGGACCAAGGTGGAGCAGCGCCACGAGCGCTCCGGCATCGGCTCGCTGATTACGCCGGAAGACATCTATCTGCGGCCCGAGGTCGTGCAAGGGCTTCTTCAGTCGCATCCCGGTCTCGACCTCGATCAGCTCGGCGCCGTCGACGTGCTCGACGAGGATTCCACGCTGGGCGAGATCGAGTTCCAGACGCGGCCCACGCTGCGCTTTCACGGCTCCCTCCCCGCGCTCACCGAGCAGTTGCGCAGCCTGATCGCGGCCGGAACCCGCATCGTGCTTGCCGCGCCGCACCAGGGCGACGTGGAGCGTCTGGCCACCGTGCTGCGCGAGTACCAGGTGCCCTACCGCCTCGGCAGCCGCAACCCTCACCCCGGCGGCGAGAGCGTTCTCGACGAAGGCAGCTATCTTGCCGGCGACCTGCGCGTGCCGACGATCGTGCGCACGCCACTCGCCACCGGCGTCAGCTTTGCAGACGCCAACCTGATTCTCTTCGGCGCCAACGATCTCTCCGACGAGGCCGATGTGGCCGCGCGACCCGAGCCGCGCCGCTCGAAGACCGCCGCCTTTGTCTCCGATTTCCGCGACCTCACCGTGGGCGATTATGTTGTTCACGTCGAGCACGGCATCGCGCAATACCAGGGCCTGAAAGAGATCGTGCAGGACTCGCTCTCGATCGAGTTCATGATCCTCGAGTTTGCCGAACAGGCCAAGCTCTATGTGCCGCTCACGCGCCTCGACCTGATCCAGAAGTACCGCTCGACCGACGCCGGGCCGGCGCCCGCGCTGAACAAACTCGGCTCGCAGCAATGGGCCAAGACCAAGGCCCGCGTGCGCAAGGCGATGCAGGACATGACCGCCGAGCTGCTCAAGCTCTACGCCGAGCGCGAAACGGTCCAGGGCAATGCCTTCACCAAGGACAACGAGTTTCAGCGTGAGTTCGAGGACTCCTTCGACTACAGCGAGACCGACGATCAGCTCTCCGCCATCCGCGCCATCAAGTACGACATGGAGTCGCCCATGCCGATGGACCGGCTGCTCTGCGGCGACGTGGGCTACGGCAAGACCGAGGTGGCCATGCGCGCCGCCTTCAAGGCCGTGCAGGACGGCAAGCAGGTCGCGGTCCTCACGCCCACAACCATCCTCAGCTTCCAGCACTTCGAGACCTTCAAGAAGCGCTTCGCGCAGTTCCCCATTAACATCGAGATGATCTCGCGCTTCCGCACGCCCAAGGAGCAGAAGCTCATCGTCGAAAAGGTGGAGCACGGCAAGGTCGACATCCTCATTGGCACGCATCGCCTGCTCTCGAAGGACATCAAGTTCCAGGATCTCGGTCTGCTCATCGTCGACGAGGAGCAGCGCTTCGGCGTGCGCCACAAGGAGCGCCTGAAGCAGATGCGCAAGCAGATCGACGTGCTGGCCATGAGCGCCACGCCGATTCCCCGCACGCTGCATATGTCGCTGGTGGGTCTGCGCGACATGAGCGTCATCGAAACGCCGCCCAAGGATCGCATGGCGATTCAAACCGTAGTGGCCAAGTTCGACGAGAAGATCGTGCGCTCGGCCATCGAGGTCGAGCTCGAGCGCGGCGGCCAGGTCTACTTCGTGCACAACCGCGTCGAGTCCATCTACGAACTCGCCGCGCGCATTCAGGAGCTGGTGCCTGCCGCGCGCGTCATCGTCGGCCACGGCCAGATGCCAGAGGCCGAGCTGGAGCGCGTGATGCTGGCCTTCATGCGCCACGAGTACGACGTGCTTGTCGCCACCACCATCATCGAGAACGGCCTCGACATTCCCCTGGCCAACACCATGCTCATCAACCGCGCCGATCGCCACGGACTCAGCGAGCTCTACCAGTTGCGCGGGCGCGTGGGGCGCTCCAATCGCCGCGCCTATGCGTATCTGCTCATTCCTCCGGAGAATGAACTGACTGAGATCGCGCGGCGCCGGCTGGCCGCGCTCAAGGAGTTCTCCGACCTCGGCGCCGGTTTCAAGATTGCCGCGCTCGACCTGGAACTTCGCGGGGCCGGCAACATGCTGGGCGGCGAGCAGAGCGGCCACATCGAGGCCGTGGGTTTCGAGCTCTATACCTCGATGCTCGAAGAAGCTGTCAAAGCGATGAAGGGCGAGAGCACGGAGGAGCGGCCGGCGACGCAGCTCAACCTCGGCATCGCGCTGCGCATCGACGAAAGCTACGTGCCCGAGGAGAACCAGCGTCTGCGCCTCTACAAGAAGATCGCCGGCGCCGAGAGCGAGAAGGCGGTCGCCGACCTGCGCGCCGAGATGGAAGACCGTTACGGCCCGCTGCCCGACGCCACCGTCTACCTGCTCGAAGCCGCGTCGCTGCGCCTCGACTGCGAGCGCATCGGCATCGCCCAGATCGATCGCAAGCGCGCCGAGCTGCACGTGCGCTTCACTGAGAAGGCCGCCATCGAACCGCAGCGGCTCATGCGTCTGGTGGCGCGCAACGCCAAGCGCGGCGCCCAGTTCACGCCGCAGGGCGTGCTCAAGTATCCGCTGGCCGCCGCGCGGCCCGACGAAGTCCTGCTCGAGATTCGTGAAATCATTACCAGCCTGGCGCCGGAACCCGCCACCGCCTAGCAATTGACACCACTGCATGAGAGAAGCGATGAAGAAGATTGCCGCAGTTTTGATGGGAGCCTGTATGTTGTCAGCCACCGCCGCCAGCGCGGGCAACGAATCCTGGCCCAACAAATCCTGGAAGGAGAAGTTCGTCCTGCTCTCCGACCAGTACTTCGACCAGGTCTATCTGCCCTACGCACCCACCGGCGCCACGCTCGTCGGCTATCACCACTACGACGCGCAGCTCGAGGACCTGAGCCGGCCTGCAATCGATCGCGAAGTGGCCACGCTCAAGGATTATGAAAAGCGCTTTGCCGCCATGAGCCGCGAGGCCCAACTCGACCCGTCCACGCGCGCCGATCTCGAGATCGTCCTCGGCAACATCCGCTCGCAGTTGCTCACGCTGGAAACGATTCGTCCCTGGGAGAAGAACCCTGACAACTATTCCTCCACCTGCGCCGGCGCGGCATTTGCCCTGATGGAGCGCAAGTTCGCGGCGCCCGCAGCGCGGCTGCGTTCGCTTGTAGAGCGCGAGAAGAAGATGCCCGCGCTGCTGGCCCAGGCGCGCGTGAATCTGAAAAATCCTCCGCGCATCTACACCGAGATCGCCATCGAGCAGTTGCCCGGCATCGTCAGCTTCTTTGAGCACGATGTGCCGATGGCTTTTGCCGATACCCACGACGAGGCCCTCAATGCCGAGTTCAAGAAGGCCAACACCGCCGTCATTGTCGCGCTCAATGATTACCTCGCTTGGCTGAAGAGCGATCTGCTTCCGCGCTCGAACGGCGACTACCGCATCGGCGCCGATACCTTCACGAAGAAGCTCGCCTACGACGAGATGGTCGAAATCCCGCTCGACCGGCTGCTCGAAATCGGCTGGAAAAACCTGCGCGAGAATCAGGCGCACTTCAACCAGGTGGCGAAAGAACTCGAGCCCGCCAAGGAACCCGGCGCGGTGCTGGAGGAACTGGGCGCGAACCATCCAGCGCCCGATCACCTGCTCGACGCCTTCCGCGCCACATTCGATTCGCTCACTGCGTTCATCCGCTCGCATCGCATCGTCACCATTCCATCGGATGTACGGCCCATTGTCGAAGAGACGCCGCCGTTCATGCGCGCCACCACCTTCGCTTCCATGGACACACCCGGCCCCTTCGAGACGCACGCGACGGAGGCCTACTTCAACGTGACCCTGCCCGACCCTTCAATGAAACCCGAGGAGGTGGAGGGCTTCATGCACTCGTTCAATACCGGCACGGTGATCTCCACCGCGATCCACGAGGCGTACCCCGGCCACTATGTGCAGTTTCTGTGGGTTCCCAATGCTCCGAGCCGCGTGCGCAAGCTGCTGGGGGCCACCACCAACGTGGAGGGCTGGGCGCATTACACGGAGCAGATGATGCTGGACGAGGGCTACGGCCAGCCTGGCCAGGGCGCCAGGGACGAACGCGAAGCGAATTTCCTGCGCCTGGGCCAGCTCCAGGACGCGCTGCTGCGAAACGCCCGCTTCATCGTAGGCATCGAAATGCATACCGGCAAGATGAGCTTCGACCAGGCCGTCGAATTCTTCCAGAAGGAGGGCTACCAGTCGAAGGAGACCGCGGTCGTCGAAACCAAGCGCGGCACCTCCGATCCAACGTATCTCTACTACACGTTGGGCAAGCTGGAAATCCTGAAGCTGCGCGAAGACCTGCGCGCGAAGCAGGGTGCGGCCTTCTCGCTGGAGGAGTTTCACAACAGTTTCCTGCGCCAGGGCTTCCCGCCGATCAAGATCGTGCGTCAGGCGCTTCTGGGCGACAACTCGCCCGCGCTCTGAGGCGGGTTCCACCAAAAGGGCGAGGGAATCCCACGCAAGCGGTAGACCGCCATGCCCTCGAACCTAGTATTCTCTTCTGCGAATGGCCGGGCCGCTTCCGAGACGGCCCAGAGAGCCAGGACGAGGATGAAACAATGAGCAAACGGGTTCGCAAGGCGGTCTTTCCCGCAGGCGGTCTGGGCACGCGTTTTCTTCCCGCCACCAAGGTCATCCCCAAGGAGATGCTGGCGCTGGTGGACAAGCCCATCATCCAGTACGGCGTGGAAGAAGCCATCGCCTCCGGCATCGAGCACATTATCTTCATCACCGGCCGCGGCAAGGGCGCCATGGAGGACCACTTCGACTTCAGCTTCGAGCTGGATGCCATGCTGGAGCGCCGGGGCAAGCACGAATTGCTCGCCATCTCGCGCGGCGTCTCGTCGCTCGCCCGCATCAGCTCCGTGCGCCAGAAGGAACCGCTCGGCCTGGGCCACGCCGTTCTCTGCGCCAAGGACCTGGTGGGCGACGAGCCCTTCGCCGTCATCCTGCCCGACGATGTGATCGACGCCGAGGTCCCGTGCCTGAAGCAGATGATCGGCGTTTTCGACGAGCGCGGCGGCTCGGTGCTGGCCACGCAGACGGTCGAGGGGCCGGGCATCAGCGCCTACGGCGTTCTGGCCGGCTCGCAGGACGCAACCAATCCGCGCATCTACAACTGCACCGGCATGGTGGAGAAGCCCAGGTTCGAAGACGCCCCGTCGAAGCAGGCGATCATTGGCCGCTACGTGCTCACGCCGCGAATCTTCGAACTGCTGGAGCAGACGCAACCCGGCGCCGGGGGCGAAATCCAGCTTACGGACGGCATCAAGGCGCTCGTCAGCGAGGAGCCGGTCTTCGGCTACACATTCGAGGGCAAGCGCTTCGATGCGGGCGACAAGTTCGGGATGCTGCAAGCGACGGTCGAGTTTGCGCTCAAGCGCCAGGACCTGGGAGGGAAGTTCCGCGAGTATCTAAATGGGTTGAGCCTCTGAAGCGGAGTTAGCGGGGCTGGCGGAGTTAGCGGAGTTAGTGTGTGCCGTGACAAACAGAGTCATGTCACCGGAGCCGATCGTCTCATTTACAGTTCGCCAGGAACCTCGATGTTGCGAATGACCGCGTCCTGAAAGTGCCGGTCACCGAGAAAGTCCACTGGCTTCCCGCTGTGCGAATGGGCCTGGGCAAGGACCTCGGGAGGGGCTCACGGCCGCAGATTGTAGAACAGCACTCAGCTCTTGAGCGCCACCCGGATGTGCAACTCCTTCAACTGGTGCTCGCTGACCGTTGTCGGCGCGTCGGCCATCAGGTCGATCGCCTTGGCCGTCTTGGGAAAGGCGATCACCTCGCGCAGGCTGGGCGCGCCGGCCAGCAGCATCACGATGCGGTCCAGGCCCAGCGCGATGCCCCCGTGCGGCGGCGTTCCGTACTCCAGCGCGTCCAGGAAGAAGCCGAAACGCTTGTGCGCCTCTTCGTCGCTGATGCCCAGCGAGGCGAAGATCTGCTGCTGCACGTCCTTGCGGTGGATGCGGATGGAGCCCGAGCCAAGCTCCAGGCCGTTCATCGCCAGGTAGTAGAAGTTTGCGCGCACGCTGGCCGGGTCGCTCACCAGGTTGGCCATGTCGTGCTCGTGCGGCGCCGTGAACGGATGATGCGCCGGCACCCACTTCGCCGTCGCCGCGTCGTACTCGAACATGGGGAAGTCCACGATCCAGATGGGATGGAAGGCCGCGGCCCCATCGACCACCTTGCCGCTCCGTGGATCCGCGTTTTGGACGACTCCCTCGGTGACCCGGAAGGCCCCGTGCCGCTCGGCGTATTTCTTTGACAGCTCGGTGCGGAAGTTGCCCGCCGCCGCCAGCACGTTGATCTCGCGCTCGCTCAGCCTGCCCTCGAACTTGGTGTCCGAGGCCTTGATGTGGTGCGCCGGGTCTCCGGCCACCACGATCACGAAGTCCTCGTCCGCGGCGCCAACCAGATCGCGCACCTTCGCCGCGCCTGCGGGAAAGCCCTTCGCCAGCCGCTTGAAATCGTCAATGAACTTGGCGCCCTTCTTCTGGTCGAAGAGCGGGTGGTTGTCCTCGCGCTCCTTGCGGCTCAGCTCGCCCACGCCGGGGATGCGGAAGGCGACGATCGGCAGCGCCGGGTCAATCTGCAGCTTGGCCAGGTCCTCGTCGCTGAAAGCCGGGCGCACGTCGGCCATCTCGGGCAGACGCATATCCGGCTTGTCCGAGCCGAAGCGCCGCATCGACTCGTCGTAGCTAATGCGCGGGAAGGGCGTGGGCAGCGTGACGCCGGCCGCCTTGAAAGCGGCGGCCAGGAACTTCTCCACCACGTCGAAGACATGCTCCTGGCGCGGGAAGCTCATCTCCAGATCGACCTGCGTGAACTCGAGTTGCCGGTCGGCCCGCAGGTCCTCGTCGCGGAAGCAGCGGGCAATCTGGAAGTAGCGGTCGAAGCCGGAGATCATCAGGATCTGCTTGAAGATCTGCGGCGACTGCGGCAGCGCGTAGAACTCGCCCGGATGCACCCGCGAGGGAACCAGAAAGTCGCGCGCTCCCTCCGGTGTCGACTTGGTCAGGATCGGCGTCTCGATCTCCAGAAAGCCCTGCTGGCTCAGGTTGTCGCGGATGGCCAGCGTAATCTCGTGGCGCAGCCTGAAGTTGCGCTGCATCTCGGGCCGGCGCAGGTCCACGTAGCGGAACTTCAGCCGCACTTCCTCGTTCTGAATGGCCTCTTCAGAGGGTGAAAACGGCGCCAGGCGCGTGTCGTTCAGGACGAGAAGCTGGGTGGTCTCGATCTCGATCTCGCCGGTCGGCATCTTGGGATTGGTGGCGTCGGCCCCGCGCAGGCGCACCTTGCCCACCGCGGCCACCACATACTCGGGCCGCACCTGCTCGCCCTTGGCATGGCCCTCGGGGGTCAGCTCCTTGTCGAGCACCACCTGGGCAATCCCGGTGCGGTCGCGCACGTCCAGAAAGATCAGGTTGCCGTGATCGCGCCGCCGGTTGACCCAGCCCATCAGTACCACCTGCTGGCCAGCGTGGGCGGCGCGCAACTCGCCGCAGTAATGCGTCCGTTCGAGACTACCCAGAAAATCGAGAGCCATGATGATTTCATTGTAATGGAGGCCGTTTGCGGGCATGCGGCGGGGCCGCGCCCGGGTGGGGTTCTCTATTCCCTTTCCGTCCGCATCGCGCTAGGATGATGCCAAGGAGAGCGCCATGGCCGCCGCAACCGTCTTTGTCCCCCTGGAAGAGTACCTGCGCGGCTCCTGGTCGCCGGACGCCGAGTACATCGACGGGCAGATCGAGGAGAGGAACATGGGAGAGAACGACCACTCGGCATGGCAGAAGGCTGTTGTGTTCTGGTTCGAAACGCAGGCTGCACAAGCCGGCATCCGGGTGCGTCCGGAGTTGCGGGTGCAAGTGGACGCGTACACCTACCTGGTGCCCGACGTGACGCTGCTGGATCGCACCCGTCCCGCCGAGCCCATCGCCACCCATCCGCCGGTGGCCGTCTTTGAGATTCTCTCTCCCGGCGATTCCCTCAAGAAGCTGATGAAGAAGGGAGCGCGGTACGAGTCGATGGGGATTCGCTCGATCCTCGTCCTCGACCCCGACGGCCCGGCCTACCGTTACCGCGCCGGCAGCCTGGAGCCGCTCACCGAGCGCGCCTTTGTGCTCGAAGGCAGTCAGGCCCGCTTCGATCTGGACGAGATTGGGAAGTTGGTGGATTGAGGCTTCTACTCCCCGGTCCCCAAGTGCTCGCATCTGGGGACCGGGGAGGGCACGGAAGCGCTCCAGTTCAGGCCAGCAGCACCGCGCCCTTTGCCCTCCCGGCCAGCGCCCGGTCGAAGGTGACCAGCGTCAGGCCAGCGGCTTCGGGGAAAGCGGCCAGATAGGCGTAGGCCAAACCGCGAAGACCTCAAGGCGTGGTAATCCGTTCCGCCAGATCCGGCGCCACCATCTTGAAGATCCTTGCGTTCCAGGTGTAGATCCACTCCGCGTTCACCTTGCGCGCGCAGGCCAGCAGAAGCGCATCGAAGAGGATCCCCCCGCCCAGCCCCATGCCCGCGGCCGCGCGGATCGTCGCCGCATACTCGTCGGCGGTGAGCGGCACCACCGTCAAGCGATCGCGAATCTGCTCCACCACCGTGTTCGCCAGCTCTGGCCGCAGCTTTTTGCCGCGCGGCATGCGCGAAAGCACCGCATAGACCTCGGCCAGCGTATGCGCGCCGCAAGCAGCCGACAGCGGGGTGGCGGAAGCCAGCAGCCTGCGGCTCGCCGTGTGGCGCTCATCCGCGGCGTCATGCGCGGCAATCAGAACCGAAGTGTCGAGGAAGCTCTTCATCGGCAGGCTCATGGCTCGTCGGAGAGGCCGGCGACGTAGCGCATCCGCCGCCCGCGCTGCTCGTCGATCGTCGCGTTCACGTCCTCCGTGGTGAGGCGCCCGCCGGTCATCACCAGCAGCCCGTCCACCATCTCCAGCCGGGGTTCGGGCTGGTCGAGATCGAGCGTCAGGCCGTCCCCGTTCCGGCTCTCCCCAATGCGGAGCCGCGTCCCCGGCGTCAGGTGCAGGGCGTCGCGGAACTTCTTCGGCACCACGATCCGGCCCGCCTTGTCGATCTCGACAATGGTATTCATAATGGCAATTTACCATACAAAATGGCAGTACCGAGCCGCATTCCATCCGACGCTGACCCTCCGGTGCCGGCATGGCCCGTGGCGGCACGCGAAATCACCCTTCGCCGCCTGCCCGCGCCGCTTTCGTCACCCCACCCTCAATTCCGTTATTGACAACCGTTTTCCGCGGGGCCTATTGTTCCCTAGTTTTTCCCTGAACGGAGGGTTCGCATCCATGGCGCATTTCGATCTACAACCTGCAGAAGACGAGCTTCAACCCCTTGCCGAGGCTTACTGGCAGAAGGCCGGCGAGCACGAACGCGAACTGGAGACGGCCGCCTACGTGGCCGGAGCCGCCATCCGCAACGGCGAACTCACCCTCAACAATCTCGAGGACATCGTCCGCTGGAAATCCGAGCGGATGATCCACTACCTGATCGGCAACAGCGAGGCCAAGATCCGCAAGGCGCTGGCCGTGGCCGCCGACCCGGAGACGCCGCTGCACGAATCGCTCGACGCCCTGACAGCCTTGCGCGGCATCGACCTTTCCATCGCCTCCGCCATCCTCGCCACCATGTATCCGGAGCGCTACTCGATCCTCGACTTTCGCACCCTCCAGGCGCTGGGCCACGCGCGGCACAACGCCGAGTTCTACGCCGAGTACACCGAGTTCTGCCGCCGCCTGGCCGAGAAGGGCATCGTCCCGGCGCAGCCTGAACTGCCCGGCCCCACCCCGCTGCACGCCCTCGAACGCGCTCTCTGGGAGTGGGCGCGGAAGAACCCGGCTTAGAGCCGCCCGGTGCCGGCGGTCGCATCCCTCCCCTCCGGCCGACGGCGTAAAATCGCAGGGATGAGCAATTCGTTTGAAATCGGCCCGGTCCACGTGGGCGGGGGCCGGCTCTTCCTCATTGCCGGCCCCTGCGTCATCGAATCCGAAGCCCACGCCCGCCGCATGGCCGACGCCATCCAGCGCATCGCCGCGGACCTCGGCGTCCCCTACATCTTCAAGGCCAGTTACGACAAGGCCAACCGCACCAGCGTGAAGAGCTTCCGCGGGCCCGGCCTAGTGGAGGGCACGCGCATCCTCGGCGCCATCGCCCGCTCCACCGGCCTGCCCGTGCTCACCGACGTGCACGAGCCCAGCCACTGCGAGGTGGCGGCCGAGGCCGTGGACGTGCTCCAGATTCCCGCCTTCCTCTGCCGCCAGACCGACCTGCTGGTGGCCGCCGGCAAAACCGGTCGCGCCGTCAACATCAAGAAGGGCCAGTTCGTGGCGCCCTGGGACATGACCCACCCGGTCGAAAAGGTCCGCTCCACCGGCAACGAGCGCGTCTTCCTCACCGAGCGCGGCGCCAGCTTCGGTTACAACACGCTGGTGGTCGACTTCCGCTCGCTGCCGGTGATGCGGCGTCTGGCGCCGGTGGTCTTCGACGGGACCCACTCGATACAGCAGCCCTCGGCGGCCGGCGGGGTCTCGGGCGGCCAGCCGGAGTTCATCCCGGTGCTGGCGCGGGCCGCGGTGGCCGCCGGCGTCGACGGCCTCTTCCTCGAAGTCCACGACGACCCGGCCAACGCCAAGTCCGACGGGGCGAATGCGCTGGACCTGAAGCTGCTCAAGCCGCTGCTGGAAAGGCTGCTGGCGATTCATCAGGCGGCGAATTAAGCGGGACCGGACGACTGGCTCCACAGTTTCACAGTCTCACAGTTTCACAGTCTTGCAGGGAGGGGGGTGGGTTTCCTCCTTCCGGCTGCAAGCGTATTGATTCTGTTGAGGTTATCTTTCCATCCGCACCGGGTGTGGATCACAGTTTCACAGTTTCACAGCTCTTGGGGGGAGGGGGTAGGGGTGTTTGCGCTCCCCACGAGAGCGCGCCAGGCTCGCGGCCGGGTGGCGCTTGCTCCCCTCTTCCGATTGTGCGCCGGAGGAGGAGAATGACCGGCAAAGGGCGGGCGGGAGCAAAGCGGGGGGCGGCGGTGTCTAAGAGAGCATGAGGCTCCGCAGGTGGGCGAAGCGCGGCCGTGGCGGCGGGGGCTGCCGCGCTGGTGCTGGTGCTGGCGGCCTTTGCGGCGGTGCAGGCCAGCCAGTGGCTGCTGCGGTGGCGGGCCGAGCGGTTGATGCGGGAGATGCACCAAATCCGGCTCTACCAGTCCACCTGGGCCGACGCAGAAAGGCTGATGCACGAGTGGGGAGCCTGGGGACATTACGACGGGACGTGCACGGCGGCGGATTGCCGGTATGTGATCGAGCTGACTGACGTCCAATGGAGCGATCGGCAAACGAGTCATTCTGCCTGGGTGGATTGGTTGATGCTCCATGACCGCCTCGATCTCCTTTCGAGGCTCGGAGGCAGACGGGCAAAGGCGTTTGGCGCCTTCACCGTCCACACTGGGGCGATCTGGCGGGAGTCAATGGGGGTAGCGATCAGCGTGCCCCGTTGGCAGGACACGGAGAAGCCTATTTACGAGAAGACCTTGTGGGCACGCGCAGACAGTCGCCAAAAGCTGCGCAATGCGCGGGACAACCCGTGGGTTCTGGGAGACGACGAACAACTCGCGGAGCATCCGTACTACAAGATGGGCAGACCCGGTGGCTGCAAGGTGAACTGCCAAGCGGCGGTGGTGACCTTCTCCACGAGAGCTCCAACTGAAGAGATCGAGCAACTGAGCTCGTACGATCTATCCTGCCTCACTCGGTACTTTGCTTGCCAGACACTGGAGGAAATATTGCCCGCTGCCAGACCGTGGCGGCTTTATCACGAGGACGAGGGGGCGCCCGCGGGAACCGGCGACCGAGCTTCAAGAGGCTCCTGCAGAATCCCGCTCTGGGCGCTGGCACGAGATCAGCAAAACGTGCTGCTGGGCGAGTTCCCTGGCCGGATTTCCCGGTATGACGAGGACCGCTCGCTGGCGACGGTTCATTTTCTCGGCGCCCTCAAAGGGGAGGTGCGGTCTCCTGCAGAGTTGAGGCCAGCCGCATTTGTGTCCTCATTCCAGGGCGAGGCCGCTTACCCTCCCATCCCCGGCAAGCGCTACATTCTGATGCCGCTTGAGGACTATCGGGGCCGGACTGAAAACGTCGGAAAGGACGTTCCGGCGGTCGAACTGCCGCGTTGCGGGGTGTGGGAGGATACGCCGGCGAACCGGGCGGAGGTGGCACGGGGGATGGCGATGAACGACGATCTGCGTGGGCCGGAGCGGTGGTAGAGGGCTCCTAGACCGCGCGCATTTCCAGGGTTTTGCCGAGGGCTTTGAGTGCGCGGGCGACGGTGTCGATCTTGGTGGCGTGGCGGTGGTCGAGCAGGCGGGTCACCTCCTGCGGCTTGACCTGGAGGCGGCGGGCGAGTTCGGCTGGCCGGACCTTCTGCGTCAGCATCTCGTTGAGCAGGAGTATCTTGGCTGAGAGCGAGGCCGGCAGTTCGATGAGCCGCTGGCCGGGCAGCGGCGCCGAGGGCGCAGGGATGGGCAGGCCAGCCTCGACATAGTAGTCCAAAGCGGATTCCAAGACGTTGGCAGCGGCCCAAAGGGCTTCGGCCTCATCCTCGCCCTGGGTGATGGCCTCGGGGATGTCGGGGAAGGTGACAAGGGTAAAACGGCCATCGGGTTCGAAATTAGCCGGATAAAACACTATGCCTCCTTCTTCAGGCCGAGTTGCTTCTTGATGGATTCAACCAAGCCGGTGCCGAGCTCTTTGTTGTGCATGGGCAGAATAGAGACGCGGCCGTTCAGAAGGACGCGGAAATGGGAGCCCTTCGCGGGCTCGAAGGTCGCGCCCTGTTGAGCCAGCCAGCGCTTGAACTCGCTGCTCTTCACGGGGTCAGTATACGCATTTTTGCTTATCCTGTCGAGGGGATTGTGTTGAGGGAATGGATGCGGGCGCGGGCTTGGTGGCGGCTTCTATCGGATTGCGCGGCGGGCGGGGACGCCCGCCGGACAGCCGGCCGGGAGGCCGGCGCTACATGTGGGTGGCGTGTCAGGGGAGGCGCTTGAGTTCGAAGGTGCGGCCGTCGTCGAGGTGGAGGACGAGGAACTGCGCGGGGCCGGCGGAGGGCGGGAAGGTGCACACGTCGGTGGAGGTGGTGGAGTAGAAGCTCTCGGCGCTCTCGGGGAGGTACTCCTGCGGGGTTTCGTCGTTCTCGCGGATCAGCAGGTGGTCGCTAGCGACGGTGGCCGTGAGGACGACGTCCGTGCCGAGGGCGTAGCGGCCGGCGACGCGCTCAAGCTGGGCCGGGGTGAGCGCGGCGCGGGTGTGCTGCTTGAGCTTGGGCAGGGGCGGCAGCTTGTCCCAGGGGGTGTAGCCCTCCCACTCGAAGGGGAAGCCGGTGGGGCCGAGGAACTGGTCGATCAGCGGCTTGAAGACGCCCTCGCCGTTCGAGGAGTTGGTGAGGATGAGAATCCCGTCTCCGTGCTCGCGGAAGAGCAGCGCCAGGTGACGCCAACCCTCGTCGTGACCCTCCTTGAAGAAGGCCTCGCCCCAGGGTGAGGAATAGATGCCCCAGCCAAGGCCGTAGGAGAGGCGGATGGCGTCGTTGGCGCTGGTGGTCTCCGGGGCGAGCGAGGGGAACTGGTGGGCGGAGTGGATGGCAATCTGGCGGTCGAAGAGGCTGCCGGTGGCAGGGGCGCCAAGCGGCTTGTTGCGGAGAAGGGCCGAGAGGAAGGCCGCGTAGTCCCGCAGGGTGGTCTGCATGGAGCCGGCCGCGTCGGCGTGGGAACGGCGCTCGGGGCCCAGAGAGCGGCCGAACTCGTCGTAGCCGTTGGCGAAGTCGGACTCGAAGCGCGGCTCCCAGACCATGGAGGTGCGGGTCATGGCGTCGGGCTGGAAGAGGTACTCCTGCATGAGGGTCTGAAGGGGGCGGCCGGTGGCGGTCTCGACGACGAACTGCGCCAGCTCGATGCCTTCGCCGGAGTAGGCGTAGCGGGTGCCGGGCTGGAAGTGGATGCGGAGTTTGAGATCGGGTTCGAAGCCGCGAAAGTTGGCGAAGCCGGCGGTGTGGCTCAAGAGGATGCGGAGGGTGAACAGGCGCCAGCGCTCGTCGCCGGCCAGGTCGGCGTAGGCGGGGTAATCGGGGAGCGGTTTGGGCAGGTAGGCGGCGATGGGGCGGTCGAGGTCGAGCAGGCCCTTTCCGGCAAGACCGGCAACGACGGTGGCGAAGGCGGCCTTGGAGAGCGAGGCCGAGGTCATCACCGAATCCGGCGTCAGCGGCAGGCCTTTCTCCGTGTCGCGCAGACCGTAGGCCTTCAGGTAAACGATCTTTCCGTGGTGAAAGACGGCCACGCCCGCGCCGGTCACGTGCGCCGAGTCCATCAGCCGGGTCACCGTGGCGTCGATCCGCGCGGGCGTCAGGCTGCCGCCATCCGGCCGCGGAATCGCCGTCTCCTTTGCCCCAACGCACGCAACCCCGAGGATCAGGACCGCTGCTGCCAGCATCGTGCTTCGCCGCATGAACTCCCCCCGTCTCGTAGTACGGGGGAGGCCGCTGCGGTGTTCCGCGCAACCCCAGAGGATTCTTCACCGCCTCTCGCTTTCGCTCTAGCCCTCCTCTTCCTCTTTCAGCAGCGACTCGGTGGTCACCACCAGGTGGCGCACGTAGTTGTACGGTGGGACGGCGTAGCCGCGCAGCAGCGCGATGCCAAGCTGGATGAGGCGTGAGCCGTAGGTTTCGGCGGCGTGCGAGACCGAGCCGATAAGCGCGCTGCGTCCTGAGCGCATCTCTTCGACCGCCTCGGGAATGCAGTCCTGGCTGGCGATGGCGATGTCGGCCTCGCGGCCAAGTTCGCGGGCGGCATCGAGGACGCCGAGGGCGCTGGAGTCGGTGGCGGCGGCCACCAGGATACGGCGGCTGGCCGGGTAAGCGGCGAGGAAGGCGGCGGCGGCCTTACGGCTGGGTTCGCGCTGGCCGCGGCCGTCGATCTCAAGGAAGCAGGAGTCGGCGAGATGGGGCAGATGCGCGCGCACGGCGTCGAACGCGCCGCCGATGCGGCTCTGGACAAAGCTGCCGGCCTCGGGGAAGCCGACGCCCAGCACCCACTCGGCCTTGCCCTTCCACTTGCGCAGCGCGTGCTGGGCCAGCAGGTTGCCGGCCTCGTAGCCGCACTCGAAGTTGTCCACGCCGAAGTAAGTGGCGTTGGGGTGAGGCACGTCGATGGCGATGAGGGGAATGTCGGCCTTCTTGAAGATGTGGGCGATGCGCGGCGCCACCGCCTCTTCCACCTGGAACTCGAGCACCAGGTCGACGCGCTTGGCCACGAACTCCTCGGCGTTGCGCACCGCGGTCTCGGAGTCGAAGCGGTTGTCGAGCTGCAGGATTTCGACCCCGGCAGCCGCGGCGGCCGCGGCCACGCTGGTGGCCAC
>JBAVMZ010000309.1:0-6765 GCA_049690595.1 Occallatibacter sp.
CCGCCAACCCGAGCGGCCGGCGCCCGCGCCGCCGCCCGCTCCCCAGGAACCGCGCCGCGAAGAGCCGGTCGAGCCGCAGCGACGAGAGGCTGAGGCGGCCGAAGCGGCAACGGAAGAGGCGGCGCCGAAGGAGGTCAGCTCCAAATGGATATGGTTGCTGGTCAGCGGGCTGGTAGTTGCCGCCTTGGCGTTGGGAATCTGGCTCTCCACCGGCAACCGCTCGGGCGGTTCTTCGCCATCCCCTGCCGTAAGTTCGAGCTCCGCGCCGACGCAGGGCGCAAGCGCCGTCCAACCTGCGCCACCGGTGCCCCTCGGGCCACCGGCCCTGCGGGGGACGGTCAAGGACGCGTCCGACACTATCGTCCCTGGAACCGTGGTCAAGGTGATGCATCCGGACGGGAGGGAGATCGCGGAAGCCACCACCGACGACAATGGCCGCTACAACTTCCCCTCGCTGCCGACCGGAATCGCCCGCGTCAGCTTTGAGTGCAAGGGTTTCGAAAAGCTCACCTACACCCGGGTGGACCTGAAGAACGGGCAGGTGAAGCGGCTGAGCCCGCAGTTGCGTGTGGGAGCGGCCTCGATGGAGATCGAGATCGGCGTCCGGCAGTGAGGCCGGCACGCTCCCTGACCCCTGGCCCGTGATCCCTGTCTCTAAGACGCCGCCGCCAGCTCAATCTGCGGCGCCATCCGCACCGTTCCCTTGCGCGGTCCGCGCTTGCGGGCGCTCATGGCCTTGATGCGGTCCAGCAGTTCGTGCGGCGAGGTGGTCTTCTTGCCAAAGAGGGCGTCGGCCGCGTGCGGCTCGCCAGCCATGCGCTGCGGATTGCCCAGCAGGATCATCGGCACATGCCCGGCGATCGCTTTGAGCCGCTCCACCAGTTGCCTGCCATTCATCTGCGGCATCTCGAAGTCGGCCAGCACCAGGTCCACCTGCAGCTCGGAAAAGAGCGCCAGCGCCTCCTGCGCGCTGGTGGCGGCCACCACGCGATATCCGTGGGTGATCAGCATGAACTTGAGAATCGAGAGCTCCTGCTCGTTGTCGTCGACGCAGAGAATAATCTTTTTCGGGCGCATCTTTTTGGTGGACTCCTGGCTTCGAATTTGTCTGGGCTGCGCCGGGCAACACTTCCGCTTGCCCGCTCGGTGGCGGGATCGGGGTGCTGCCTATGCGGGCCCTGGGGTCAGCAACGGTCTGCTCGTCTCGGTCCGATTGCGCGCCGCGCTGCTTCAGGTCCGACGCCGCCCCGGAGGGCAGGCGCGCAGATGTCCTGGCAGGCGGCTCTTTCGAGACCCTGAAGGCGGGACTTCGTGCGTGGCCGTTGAGTTAAATGCCTGGGGCAAGGCCGGGTGTGAGGCCTCTCAGGTTCTGGGCGGGTGTGGGCTCTTTGGCTGGCGCCGGCGCGGGTTCCCTTCCGCACCGCCGCCGCCTGATCCTATCGCTCGCCGGCCTTCCCGAGGTGCTTTCAAGTGCCGGTTCAGTTGCTTCAACGAAAGCCAAGACTACGGGGCTCCGGCCGCCGTGACTAGAGCAAAAAACAGGCGAAGACCGCCCTGAAAACCCGAATGTAACAAGTGGAAATTGGCTTAATCCAAGACACTCCGTCACTTGAAGCGTGGATGAATTGTTGAAAGCATGTGCATCACGCAAGGAAAAGCCGTCCCGCTGCCACGGGAACGGTGCTTCCGCCAACGCGAATTTCCGTCACATGGCTGTCAAGTGCCCGCGCGGAAAAAAATATCTCGCTGGGCCGGCCGATCTCGACCCCCTGCCTCAGGTGCACCCGCTCGCCCGAGGGCACCGCCCCGTATCGGACCAGGTAGCTGATGGCGCATCCTGCGGCCGAGCCTGTGGCCGGGTCCTCGCCGCCATAGAACTGCATCCGCGCCCGCCACGCCGGGGAGTGACCGCCCGTGGGCCCCAGCACGTAAAGCCAGCGCGACCCGCTCTCGCGCAGCCACGCCGTGGCCGCATCCTGGTCCACGTGCAGCTTCCCCAGCGGCCCGTCGCTCACCAGCGGCACAATGGCGAAGGCCGTCCCGGTGGAGACCGTCTGTGGCTCCAATCGGGGGTCCAGGTCGCCCGCGTCGAGACCAGTCAGCCACGCTACCCGCGCCCTGTCCAGCACCGGGCCAAACTCCGGGTCGCGCTGCATCATCTCGCCGAAAACCGCGCCGTTGCCCGCCTCCGGCCCGGCAAAGCGCACCAGGACCGGACCCACGTTCAGCGCCAGCGTCACCCGGCCGTCGCGCACGGTCTCCGGGGCCTCGCGGCGCAGTACGGCGGCGGTGCCCAGCGTCGGGTGCCCGGCAAAGGCCAACTCCTCCTGCGTGGTGAAGATGCGCACCCGCACCCCTTCGGCCTGCTCCACCTCCTCCGCACGGCGCTCGATGAAGCTGGTCTCCGAGAGGTTGAACTCGCGGGCGATGGCCTGCATCTGCCCGGTGGTCAGCCCGCAGCGGTCCCACACCACCGCCAGCGGGTTGCCGGCCAGCGCCCTGTCGGTAAAGACATCGACGATCCGGTACTCAAGTTCCGTCATGGAGCCGCTCCCGAGCCGTCTCCAGTCTACGAGGGCTAGGCGGACTGCCGGCCAGCGCACCCTGAGCCACCCTTCCCCCGCGTATAATTGAGAACGGAGTATTTCTATTTCACGCGGACCGGGAATCCCCACCAGGCCGCTACGGACCGTGAATGCCGGAACACATCAAAAAGAAGCTGCTGGCCGAGATCAAGCGGCTGGAACATGAGCTGGCCCACGAACTGCCCGCCGAGATCAAGAAAGCGGTGGCCATGGGCGATCTCTCGGAAAACGCCGAGTACCACATGGCCAAGCAGCGCCAGGACTTTGTCAACGCCCGGCTGGGGCAGTTGAAGAAGCGCATGGCCGAACTCTCGCTGGTCAACCTGAGCAACATCCCGCGCGATCGCGTCGGCTTCGGCTCCACGATCGTCGTCTACGACTCCACCAAGGACGAGGAGATCGTCTACCGGCTGGTCACCAGCGAAGAGTCCGACGTGGCCAACGGCCTGATCTCCACCACTTCGCCCATCGGCCGCGGCCTGGTCGGCAAGCGGCTGGGCGACGTGGCCACGGTCGTCACCCCCAACGGCAAGCGCGAACTCGAGATTCTCAAACTCTCGACCATCCACGACGAAGCCGCCGACGAAGGCGACGAAGAAGAGACTGCCGCTCCGGCCGAGGCCGGGCAGTAACGAAGGAAACCGAACGATGACCTGGACCAGCGCTTTCGGCCGCGCCTGCGGGTGGCTGCTCGACCACATCGTGCGCGGGCTCTCGCTGACGCGCATTTCGCCCAACGTGCTCACCTTCATCGGCCTGATGATCAACATCGCCGCGGCCTATCTCTTCGGCCACGCCAACGCGAGCAACTCCGGCCGCATGTTCTTCTACGCCGGCATGGTCATCTTCGGCGCCGGCATCTTCGACATGGTCGACGGCCGCGTCGCCCGCCGCACCCAGCAGGTGACCGTTTTTGGCTCTTTCTTCGACTCGGTCATCGACCGCTACTCCGACGTGGTCCTGTTCTTCGGCCTGCTGGTCTACTATGGCCGCATCGATCGATTCCGCTACGTGGTGCTGACCGCATTCGTCATGGTCACCTCGCTGATGGTCAGCTACACGCGCGCCCGCGCCGAGGCGCTGATCGGCCAGTGCAAGGTGGGCTTCATGGAGCGGCCGGAGCGCATCGTGCTGATCATCCTGGGCGCGCTGTTCAACCACTGGGGGGCGATGGCCCCGGCGCTCTGGGTGCTTGCGGCACTCTCCACCATCACCGTCACCCACCGCATCGTCTACACCTACCAGAAGACCAAGCATCTGGCGCCGACGGGGTGACGCCGGGTCAGTTTTCCTCCAGCACCTTTGCCAACCCCTCCAGAATTCCCCGCCAGCCTTCCTCGGTGCTGGCGGCCCACTCGGGCAGCACCCCGGTGTGGATCAGCGTAAGCGCGCAGCCGGCCCCGGCGGCTTCGAACTCGAGCGCCACGTCGGTCGACAGTGGCGAGTACTTGGGAACCGTGAAGCGGAAGGCCAGCCGGCGCGGCCTTTCGATGGCCATGTACTCGCCCCGGTGCTCGACCTCCTCGCCGGCGCGCCGCTCGACGATGAGGAAGCGCCCCCCGGCCCGCCCATCGATCTCGACATGCGTCATCTCGCCCGCCGGCGTCGCGAACAGGAAGCATCCCGCCGCGGCCGGGTCCAGCCACGCATCGAAGACGCGCTCCGGCGTCTGGCTGTAGACGCGACCGACGCGAACCGTGCAGAGTTCCTCTACGCTCATCCGTAAACCTCCCGGTGACAGAAATCTATCCGCAGCGCGGAGAACCACATGGAAAGCGCTCTCCCGCGCGTTTCAGGTTGCGCAGGCATGGGTCTCAAGGTCAGCGCGCCGCCTCCGGCTTGCTCTCCGCCTGGCGCGCGCTCAACCACTCCTGATATGAGATGCGCGGAATGGTCAGAAAGGCATCCCGCGTGCGCACGTAATTGCCCAGCCCGTTCATGCGGCCGATGGCGTGCAGTTCCTCGGCAAGGACGTAGGGGCCGGCCGGGTCGACGTACCGATCCTCGACGTAGACAGCCACCACGCGCCCCAGGATGATGCGCGAGCGGCCGATTTCGAGCGTGGTGTGCTCGCGGCATTCGAGCGCCGCGTGCGCCTGGGCAATGCGCGGCGGCCGCACGGCGCGCGAGGGCGCGGTGGCAAGCCCGGCGATCTCCACCTCGCTCACCTCCGGCGGAAAGTCGGTGGCGCAGAGGTTCATCTGCGCGGCGATGTCCTCGGTGACCACGTTGACCACGAACTCGCCGGTGCGGCGGATGTTGCGCGCGGTGTCCTTGGGCACAAAGGGCTCGCCGGAGCGGTTGGCCACCCCAACGCCCACGATCGGCGGGTCGGTGCACAGGTAGTTGTAGGCGCTGAAGGGCGCGGCATTGAGCCGGCCCTCTTCGTTCAGCGTGGTGATCAGCGCAATCGGCCGAGGCGCCACCAGCCCGGTCAGCAGCTTGTAAGCCACGCTGTGGGGCAACTTCTCCAGATCGAATTCCATCGCGTACCTCTAAAAAGAAACGAAGATGCAAGTTGTTGAAGACTGGCAACCTCACGAAGAGCGCCCGGGCCTGAAGGCCCTTTGTCTTTCGGGCTCGATCTCAGAGGCCTGAAGGCCCCTGCTCCCTCCGCCAAGGCGCCCCAAGGGCCTGAAGGCCCTTGCTCCCTCCGAAAGGGGCAAAAACCTCGCGTGTCCGTCTCATCCGTAGCGGGACGGAGAGACCGGCGGGGGACTAACAGGTCAAGGCCACTACCGAGCAGCCCGACTTCACCGGCTTCCATTGCACCAGGAACTTGGTCACCTCCGAGGCCTGAATCCTCCGCATTGCCTCGAATTGCCCGTTCTTCTGGCTGTAGAGAAGCTTGCCTGCCTCGGTGAGCACGGCCAGCGCCGGCACGCCCTTTTCCACCGGCACCTCGTAACGCTCGGCGATGTCGACGTTGGCGTCCATGTGGCCGATGTTGATGTGGACCAGCACGAAGTTGGCCTCGAGAATCGCCGCATTCTCCCCCTGGTGGAGGTAACGGTCCAGGACGACGCAGTCGGCGCACCAGTTGCCGCCAAAATCCAGAAGGACGCGCTTGTGGCTCTGGGCGGCGGTCTTCAGCGCCGCCGCCAGGTCCGCGGGCGCCTGGGCCGGGTCGGGGTAGATATCGCGGCCGGCCGGGCGGGCTGCAGAGGCGGCAAGGGCGAAGAGCAGAACCAGGGAAGCAGAGCGGGCAAGGCGCATGGCGAGCGTCCTCCTCGGTACAGCTCCAGTCTGCCACACCGCGCCGGGCGCGGCCATCCAGCCGCATCCCGCCAGAAGGTTGTACATTGGAGAGCGAATGAGAAACTCCGTCGATCTGCGAGCGCGCCTGGAGTCGGCGGCCTTCCCGGACCTGGGAGCCATGATGGAGGGCTATGCCCGCGCCGCCGCCGAGATTGCCCGCGGCGAGTTCAATCAGAAGCTGGACTTTACCTCCGAGTCTATCGATACCCTGGACGACATCCTGGTGCTGGTGGGCGAGAGCCCTGAGCGCGACCTCGACTTCGAAGTCCGCATTTGGGGCAGCTACCTGGGCGAGATCCTCCGCCGCCGCTACGCGGGCAGCTGGGAGATGACCCAGTACCCCGGCAGCGCCGCCGCGGTGCCGGCCGTGGAGGTGCGCGGCTCGCGCCTCTTCCCGCTGCTGAAGGTCTACCGCCGCCTGACCGCCGGCGAAGAAGAGGACCTGCGCGCCTTCTACGCCATGGTGACCGAGCGGCTGGGCAAGCCGGCGCAGGTGAATTGAGGGATCAGGGGTCAGGGAACAGGGATCAGGGGTCAGGGAACAGGGACTCGCGCTTTGTGCGACAATGTTCTTTGTCAAGGCGCGGCCAAACCAGAGCGGCGCGTGGAGGAAAAACTATGGGCGATCTATTTCAGCCGACCCACCTGCTGGTCATCGCGATTGTGCTGCTCGTGCTCTTCGGGGCCAAGCGGCTGCCTGAGTTGGGCAAGGGACTCGGCGAAGGTTTGAAGGGCTTCAAGGAAGGGCTGAAGGGCGTGACCGAGCCCACGGCTCCGGCGCCGCAGGCGCAGCAGAACACCGCCGCCGCGCAGCCGCCGGCTCCGCCGGCCGAGCAGAAGTAAAAGACCTGGCGGTCGAAGGGCGCGTCCCCGCCGCCGCACCGCTTACACACAGTGGCCCGAATACAGAACGGCCCGCGCT
>JBAVMZ010000310.1:0-1736 GCA_049690595.1 Occallatibacter sp.
GCCACCGCCTCCGCGCCCGACGCCCGCACCCGCTCCACCAGCGCTGCCAGCTCCTCGTCCGCGGGCGCCAGCAGCCGCTCGCCCTCCGCGCTCACCCGCTCGGCCACGCCGAAGCGCATTCCCTCCTCGACCAGCGGCACAGGCGCCGGCGCAAACCAGTCGTAGAGGCGAGCCCGTGTCTGCCGGCCGATGGCAATCGTGTCCTCGAAGCCCGCGGTGGTTACAAAGGCCACCCGCGCACCGGTCCGCTCGAGCATGGTGTTGGTGCCGACGGTCGTCCCGTGCCGCACCGACACCGGCTCGCCCGCGCCGATCTGCCCCAGCGCCTCCGCCACCGCCAGAGACGGATCGGCGGGCGTCGAAAAGACCTTCAGCGCCTGGATTCGCCCGCCGGCCAGGAACACGCAATCGGTAAAGGTCCCGCCCGTGTCAATCGCTACGCGCACTCGTCCCGCTCCCGTATGCTTAGAACTCTAAAGCACCGGGAGCCCCGATGAAGAGTCTCTACCGCTGGATTGCCGAAGCCACTCCCGCGCAGAGGCTCGCCCTGCTTGCCGCCTCGCTCGGCTGGATGCTCGACTCCATGGACGTGATGCTCTACGCGCTCGTCCTCGGGCCGGTGCAGCGCGAGATGCATCTCTCGGCGGCCCAGAGCGGCGCCATGATGTCGGCCACGCTCGTCTCCGCCGCGCTCGGCGGGGTCGGCTTCGGCTGGTTCGCCGACCGCTTCGGCCGCGTACGCGCGCTCACCTGGAGCATCCTTGTCTACTCCGTCGCTACCGCCTGCTGCGGCCTCACCCAAACCGCCTGGCAACTGGCGCTCTGCCGTGTCGTTCTTGGCCTGGGCATGGGTGGCGAGTGGGCCGCCGGCGCAGCGCTGGTGGCCGAAACCTGGCCCGCCCGCCATCGCGGCAAGGCGCTTGCCCTGGTGCAGAGCTCCTGGGCGGTTGGCTACGCGCTGGGCGCCGCAGTGGTGGCGCTTGTGCTGCCGCGCATGGGCTGGCGCATGGTCTTCTTTGCCGGCATCGCCCCGGCGCTGGTTGCCCTGGCGCTCTTCCGCCGCCTTCGCGAGCCGCAGGCCTGGACCCGCGAGCGCGCTCCCGCCGTCGACTGGCGCTCGCTCTTCCGCGGGGCGCTGGGCCGCAGCGTCCTGATCTGCGCCGCAATGAACGCCGCCACCCTCTTTGCCTGGTGGGGACTTTTCACCTGGACGCCCCGGTATCTCTCCATGCCCGCAGCCGAGGGCGGCCGCGGGCTAGGCATCGTCCAGACCTCCGTCTGGACCATCGTCATGCAGGCCGGAACCTTCCTCGGCTACATCACCTTTGGCTTCCTCGCCGACCGCTTCAACCGCAAGCTGGTTTACATCGGCTATCTGCTGGCTGCCTCTGCGCTGGTGCCGCTTTTCGCCTTCGTTGAGAGCCCCGTGGCGTTGCTCGTCCTCGGGCCCCTGGTCGGCTTCTTCGGCACTGGCTATTTCTCCGGCTTCAGCGTCATCGCCAGCGAGTTGTTTCCCACCGCGGTGCGCGGAACCGCCATGGGATTTGTCTATAACATCGGCCGCCTCGCCAGCGCTGCAGCCCCGGCGCTCATCGGTTTCGCCTCGCAAACCGCCGGACTCGGCGCCGCGCTGGCCTCCACGGCTGCCGCGTTTCTTCTTGCGGCCGTCATTGCCACGGGCCTGCGCCTGCCCGCACGCCAGGAGGGGTAACCTCTGCGACCGACCCGCCAGCGAT
>JBAVMZ010000311.1:0-9186 GCA_049690595.1 Occallatibacter sp.
CCTTGCGCGCCGCCTCGCGTGCCCGCGAGGCCTCGATCGCCTTGTTGATGATCTTCTTGGCCACGGGCGGGTTCTGCTCCAGGAACATCCCCAGCCGCTCGTTGACAAACGCCTGCACCGTGCCGGCGATGTCGGAGTTCAGCTTGCCCTTGGTCTGGCCCTCGAACTGCGGCTGCGGCAGCTTGACGCTGATCACCGCCACCAGCCCCTCGCGCACGTCGTCGCCCGAGAGCGACTCCTTCATGTCCTTGAAAAGCCCCAGCGACTGGCCGGTCGCGTTGATGGTGCGGGTGAGCGCCGTGCGGAAGCCGGAGAGATGCGTGCCGCCGTCCACCGTGTTGATGTTGTTGGCGAAGGTGAAGACCGTCTCCGAGTAGCTGTCGTTGTACTGCAGCGCGATATCGATCTCGACGCCGTCGCGCTGCGCCTCCATCACGATCGGCTTCTCGTGCAGCACCTGCTTGCCGCGATTGATGTGCTTGACGAACTCGGCGATGCCGCCGGCGTACTTGAACTCGGTGTGCCGCGCCTCGCCGGTCTTGGGGTCTGCCGTGCGCTCGTCGGTGAGCGAGATCTCCAGGCCCTTGTTCAGGAAGGCCAGCTCGCGCAGCCGCTGTGCCAGCGTGTCGTAGTTGTACTCGGTGACGGTGAAGATGGAGCGGTCGGGCAGAAAGTGGACCTTGGTGCCGCGCTTCTTGCTGGTGCCGGCCTTGCGCAGTTCGCTGGTCGGCAGCCCGCAACTGAAGTCCATCTCCCAGGTGTTGCCGTCGCGCCAGATCTCCACGTTGAACTCCTGCGAGAGGGCATTGACGCAACTGACGCCGACGCCGTGCAACCCGCCGGAGACCTTGTACGTGGAGGCGTCGAATTTGCCCCCGGCGTGCAGCTTGGTCAGGACCACCTGGACGGCGGACATGCGCACGCCGTTGGGCAGGTCCATCATGTCCACGGGAATGCCGCGGCCGTCGTCGACGACGGTGATGGAGTTGTCGACGTGGATCACCACCTCGATACGCTTGGCGTATCCGGCCAGGGCCTCGTCGACGGAGTTGTCGACGACCTCGTAGACCAGGTGGTGCAGGCCCATCTCGCCGGTCGAGCCGATGTACATGGCGGGGCGGAGGCGGACGGCCTCCAGGCCCTCCAGGACCTTGATGTTCTCGCCGGTGTAACTGCCGTTGTTGCCATTGCCATTGCCGTCAGGAGGGGGGGTGCCGCCGGGAATCTGAGTCGCCATAGGTATCCGATCTGCAAAGGGCCGTCGCGTCCCGAACGGGTCGCTGGTCAGAGCCGGGGAAGCCGAAGGCCCGGTTTTGGGCGCTCTAACCGGTTGAAAAAACAGCGCGTTTGAGGCCCTGTGTCCTGCCTTGATTTTACCATGCGGGAGGGGTCCGGAGTCGGGCTCAGGCGGTGGAGAACCGGGGCGAAACCGGGTCATTCAAAAGGGGAAAAGTGACATCAGTAATCTATTGTATTACTAGATTCGTATCTTCCTCAAAATCTTAGGTTTATCAACAGTTTATGCATTATAATATGTTCAGACGGAAGGAAGACTTCCGTTCATGCCAGTTCCAGAGAGGTTACGAACATGAAGCTCGCCATCCGCGTCCTCGCCCTGTCCATCGCCGTCGCCGGCGCCGCCGCTGCCAGCATCTCCACCACCACGGCTACTACGCTGCCCAGCCACCAGGCCGCCTCCGCCAAGCTCCCCGTTCCGGGCTGCGGACCCAACATCCCCACCTGCCCGCCTCCCGGGGGTACCGGAAAGTAACAAGCCCCCTCACACGAAAGTGTAACTGGGTTTTGCCGGTTTTTGGTTGAGCCAGCCGCATACAAGGGCTATCCTGAGATTGTCCTCAGGATGGCGGTGTCCTTTCTATGCCTCTCGATCTGGCGATGTCGGTGATGAGTAGTGCGGAGATCGGCTTCTGGGCTGTGCTTGCCTTCCTGTTCTGGAAAAAGGACTTGCACCGCCGCTTCCCTGCCATGGGCTCCTATCTGGCCCTGCGCGCCATCTCCACCCCGGCCCTGGCGGGCGCGCTGTGGATCCAGTCCCAGCCCTGGGGGCATGGTTACTATCCGCTGTATTACTACCCCTACTGGGCCGTGTACATCGCCAGCGCCGTCCTCATCTACTTCGCTTGCATCGAGATCTTCCGCTCCGCCCTCGCGCCCTTCCCCGGCCTGGCCCGCTTTGGCGTCGTCATCTTCCGCTGGATGGCCCTCGCCTCGGCCATCGTCACCCTCTCCAGCCTGCCGCTCTCGCACCACGGCCCTGTCATCATCCCGGCCATCGCCTTCGGCCTGATGCGCACCGTCAGCATCCTGGAACTCTGTCTGCTGGCCTTCCTCTGCCTCAGCATGAACGCGCTGCGCCTCTCGGTGCGAGACATGGCCTTCGGTCTCTCCCTGGGTTTCGGCCTCATGTCGGCCAACGACTTCATCCTCGCCTCGCTGATTCCGATCAGCACCTCACTGACCACGCCGCTTCAGTTCGTCTACCAGTCGCTGATGCTGGGCACCCTCGGTCTCTGGATCGTCTTCTTCGTCGCGCCGGAGCCTGCCCGTCAGCCGGTGGTCGTGCCGGTCAACTCCACCCTCTACCGCTGGAACGAGATTGCCTCGGCCCTCGGTCACACGGGCACGCAGGTGGCTGTGCCCCAGCCCGCCAACAGCTTCTTCCTCACCGATGTGGAGAAGGTGGTGGATACGGTGCTGAAGCGGACCTTGCCGCAGACCGAAGCAAAGGCCCAGGGCAATTCGCGCCTCTGATACCGCCGCTCTGCGAGTCGTGCCTCAACAGTTGCATCCGATACGAACTGCCGTCCTGAGCATCTCGGGGCGCCATCGCGCGCTTGGTCGAAAGACGACCCCACGCTGGCGCCGGCACAACCGCGGGGTGCCCCATCCTCGGCGCGTCTTTGAGGTTGCGCCAAGGGTGGGAAAGCAAAGCTCTGAACCGGCCTTGTTTTTTCGGGACCATCTCGCAGCGCAACCGCGCGTTTCGCCTGAAATAAACGAGTTGCGGCAGCACCCGCGCCGGAGGGCCGACACGAAACACGGCCGCGCATCCGGCCCGAGCCTCTGCGTCTCATTTCCCACGAACCGGAAACGCGGGCCGGCAGGCTCACACAAACAGGATGCACATCGGCGCAGGGACCGGGAAGTTCCGTCCCTTTTTCGCCAGCACGCCCGTCTCCGGGTCACGGGCAAAGACGCTCACCCGATTCGAATCCTGGTTGGCGACCAGCATCCACCGCTCGGTGGGGTCCAGGGTGAAGTTGCGCGGGGTCTTGCCGCCGCAGCCGAAGCGGGCGATGGGCTCGAGCGCGCCGGTTTCGCGGTCGGCGCGGAATCCGTAGAGAAAGTCGTTGCCGCGATTGGCAAAGTAGACCGTGCGGCCGTCGCGCGAGATCACCGTGTCGCAGGCGGTGGAGTGGCTGGTGTCGCCCGGCGGCAGCAGCTCGATCCGCGACTTGAACGTAAGGCCGCCGCCCGCCGGAGTCCACTCCAGCACGTCCACCGTCGAGTCGAGTTCGTTGACGCAGTACGCGGTCCGCGCATTCGGATGGAAGTGCAGCGTGCGCGGCCCGGCGCCGGGCCGGGTCTTGTACTCGCCCATCGGGGTTACCTCGGCCTTGGGGGCGTCCAGCGCGTAGATATGGATGACGTCGCTGCCCAGGTCGTTGATGTAGACAAAGCGGCCGTCGGGCGAATAACTGGCGAAGTGGGCGTGCGCACTCTGCTGCCGGCTGGCGACGGGGCCGTGTCCGTTGTAGCGGATCGTCCACACCGCCTCGCTCAACTCTCCACCGCGAACCCGGAAACAGGCAGCGCCACCGCCGCCATAGTCGGCCGAGAAGAGCACCCGGCCGCTGGGGTCGAGCGCGATGTGGCAGGTGCCCGCCGATGCCGAGTTGCGCGCCGAGACGGGAAGCAGCCGCCCGTTCTCAATGCGGAAACTGGCAACCTCGCCGGCCGGCTTGCCGTTGAACGTGTCCACCTCGGAGGCGGCAAAGAGAAACTGCCGGCCGGCCGGAACGGCCAGCCAGTCGACATTGGCCAGCGGGGCGGCGACACCGGCCGGGCTCAGCTCCGCCCGCTCGGGGTTCCAGTCGAAGGCCAGGATGCCGTCGGCGGTGTTCGAGCCGATGAAGACCCGCTGCGACAGCTGGGCTGCAATGGCTGAAACGGCTGAGGCGAAGGTGGCGGCGGTGGCGGCGCGGAGAAACTGGCGGCGATCGAGGTTGGCCATGGCAGTTGCGATTGTCGCCGATGCGAGGCCGCGCGCGCCAGTCTGCCGTGGACTGCCTGCCCGCCCCCGAGGCAGAGCATCATTCGAACCGCTTCCAGTGATCGGGAGGTCCGCTGCCGTGCCGCTCCACCAGTTCGTTGCCTTGCACGCGCAGCACAGCGTCCGCGCCGCCCGGCCGGTCGTCGTAGTGCAGCTTCACCCGGTCGCACTCCAACCGCCAGCTTCCGTGCGAAACGCGCTGATTGCCGTACTGGTTTGACCGCTCGTGGGTAAAGCGTCCATCGGCGCCCAGCATCAGCCGGTGCGACGAGAAGGGCGTGCTGAAGGTCCATGCGCCGCCGGAGACATTAGCATCGACGGCGCTACAGGCCGGGCTGGGAGCGGAGGTCGAAGCGCCGGTGTAGGAGTGCGGAGGCCGCGGCAAGGGCACCGGCGCCCGCTCCCGCGAGACGCAGTCGTAAGCGAAGCGCCCGGTCGGGCTCTCCTCCGGAAGCTGGATATTGGTGGGAACCCGCGGGGCGGCGCAGACGGCGAGAAAGACCTGGCCGGGGCCGGCGTCGGGTGTCTCGTCGGCATGGCGCGGCCTGGGCACGGTGAGCCGGTCGCCGTAGGAGGCCAGCGAGGCCTGGTGAAAGCCGTCTCGGCAGGGCCAGGTGGCATCTTCAGCGGATCGCGCGAAGCAGACGCGGATGTTCAGCCTGCCCATCGACGAGCAGGTGTGCTCGATCCAGTAGTTCGCCAGGTCCAGCGGGTCCTGGCTGAGCTTGGCGCAGTTGCCGGCGCCCGGAGTGGGATGGCGCGGCAAGGGATCAGGCTCATGGCTTGAGGCGCGCAGAAAGGCGGTGCTGCGGATCGTCTCAGGCGCCGCTTCGCTTACATCGCGATCGGAGCGTCTCATCTCCGCCATCGCGCGGCGGGCGTCGTTCACCGCGTAGCGCGCGTAGCAGTCGGTCTGTGCGACTCGCCAGCCGTACTCCGGTCCCTCGTAGTAACTCGCGAGTTGGCTGGCATACTCGTCCCTCCGCCCTTCGGAACCCGCGAAGATAACGGTGTAATAGACAATCCCGTTCTGCCGTTGCAGCCTGCAGAAGATGGAGTCGTGCCCTGCTGCCTGAAGGGGAAGAGGGGGGCAAATCACAAACAACGCAAGGAGGAGTGTTGCCAGCCTGCTATTCACCCAGACAGACGCGAAGTAAGACAAATGTCTCATCGCCGCCCCCGAGCTACGCGTAAAGTTAGCAGGGGGTTACCGCGAAGTCAATAGAAATCGCGCGCGTCCACCGCCCGGGGACTCTTTCGTACACTGGAAACATGGCCAAAGGCGTTCCGCGGGGAGGGGCCGAGTGTCACATCTGATCAGCTTTGTCCGCATTCCGGGCCTGGCCATTCGCCAGCATCTGTGCCCGCTGGCGCCGCTGGGCGTGCTCGAAGAAGACTCGATCGAAATGCGCGTCCTGCCCAACGATATCGACCTGAACTTGCACCTGAACAACGCGCGCTACCTGGCCGTGATGGACTACGCGCGCACGCACCTGCTCGCGCGGACGCGACTGCTCGAGCACATCATCCGGGCGCGCTGGCAGCCGCTGGTGGGCGCGGCGTGGGTCACTTACCGCCGCTCGCTGCCGCTCTTCTCGCGCTTCCGCCTCAGCTCGCGCCTGGTCTGCTGGGACGATCGCTGGTTTTACATCGAGCAGACCTTCAGCGGGCGCCAGGGGCTCGCGGCGGTGGGCTGGGTCAAAGGAGTGCTGCGCGACGCCCGCGGCAACGTGGTTCCTCAGATCGCCATCGATGCCGTGGCGCCCGGCGTTGTGAGTCCGCCCATGCCCGAATCGATGGCCGTCTGGAACGAGCTGACCCGCGAAAAGCTCCAGACCGGCGCGGGATAGAATGTCACCGCAAAAAAAGCTCCGCGCCCCATCCGCGGGCCCGAATGACGGACGCTCGGGGCAGAAGGCACGCGGCTCGCACGCGCGCGGCCTCTGACACCTGCCCGCTCTGTGCTGATCGGTGGCGGCAGGCATGGGACACGGAGCGGGGAAAACTCGGAGCGCTCAACCAGCGGCGCTGTCAGTGGCTCATGGTGAAGATGACGTTGACCGTGGTCTCCACCTCGACCGGCTGGCCGTCGAGCAGGAATGGCCGGTAGAGCCACGTGCGCACGGCGTCGAGCGCCGCCTGCTGCAAGACCGCCGGACCGCCGACGACGTGCAAATTCTCGATGGTTCCCTGTTTCGAGATGGTGGCCGCCAGCACAACGGTTCCCTCGGCGTGCATGGCGCGCGCCAGCGCGGGATAGACAGGCATCGTCCTGCGCAGCAGCAGCCCGGCCTCCACTGAGCCGGCCACGCGCACCGCGTGCTCCGGCTCGACGCGAACATTCGGCTGACTGCGATGCGTGGCGAAGACCGAGGCGTCCGCTTCGCCGCCTGGGCCGGAGCCAAGGGTGGCCACGCTCTGGGTGATCGCGGTCTCCGGTGTGTCAACCTGCAGAATGTGCGTCGGAATCGTCGGCGGCGCGAAGATGCGCGTGCCCTGGAGCTCCGGCGCGCCGTGGAAGACGCGCTCCACATGCTGCGGCTGGGGCTTTTCGACAGCCGGAGCGGGCGGCGCTTCCATCAGCAGCGGCAGCCCGATGCGCGGCAGCGCCTCGGGGTAGAGAAGCGGAATCAGAATGAGCGCCAGCAGAATGCCCGAATTCAACCCCAGCGCCGCCAGCATCCAGGCGCGGCTGCGGGTGCGGATTCTGCCGTTCGATTCAAAGGTGGAGTCTTCAAACATGGCGCGCCTCCCTGGCGAAGATTCCAGCCGTGCCGCGGGAAGGCGCAGCGGTCCTGCCGCACGCGCGGAGCGGGCGAGCCCGCCCCACGCCCTTGCGGCGCGGGAACGGGGTTTCAGAACCTGCCGTTCATCCCCATCGGAACCACTGTGTCCCTGTAGACACCGTGCGCGCCCTAACTGTTCCCGGCGACCGGCGCGCGGTAGGATACACTCCAGAGGATTCACACAGGATTCAACCCTGGAGCCGGTATGAAACTGATTTGCTTGCATCACCTTGGAATCGCCGCAATCTCCGTCGTCGTTGCCGCCGCGCCCGTGGCCGCGCAGCAGGCCGCACCCAACCCCGAGGCCACGCTCAACTACATCCACGGCGCGTGGGATACGCTGACGCGCTCGACCACCGACTGCCACTCGCTGGTCGACATCAAGGTGACCTCGAACCCGGTGCTCTATCTGCCGGCGGAGATGGAAGCGCCGCCGGAAGTCAAGGCCGTCGAGGAGAAGTGCCACGTCAAGGTGGCCTCACTGCCGCGCCGCATCGAGAAGATCGGCGACCTGCGCCCCGAAGAGTTGGCGGCGCCGGGGCTGCTCTATCTTCCCAACCCCTACGTGGTCCCCGGCGGACGCTTCAACGAGATGTACGGCTGGGACAGTTACTTCATCGTCCTCGGTCTCGAAGCCGACGGCCGCGCCGCGCTGGCCAAGGGGATGGTGGATAACTTCCTCTTCGAGATCGAGCACTACGGAGCGGTGCTGAACGCCAACCGGACCTACTATCTGACCCGCTCCCAGCCGCCCTTCCTGACCTCGATGATCCGCGCGGTTTACGAGAACCCGGCCAGCTTTCCGGCAACGCCCGCGGGCCGCACCGCGGCGCGCCAGTGGCTGGAGCGCGCCTACACGCTGGCCGAAAAGGACTACTCGGTGTGGACGCGGCCCGAGCACCTGGCCGGCACGACAGGCCTGGCGCGCTTCTTCGACTACGGGCAGGGCCCGGTGCCGGAGATGGCCGACGACAGCACCTACTATCCCGACGTGATCCGCTGGCTGGTGGGGCACCCGAAGGAAGGCGAGGGCTATCTCGTCAAAGCCAGCGAGTATCCCGACGCGGCCGAAGCCGCGCGCCTGAAGACAACCAGTTGCGATGTGAAGGCCAGCGTGGTCTGCGAACGCGCGTGGGCCGAGGGCTACCGCCTGAGCAAGGACTTCTATCTCGGCGACCGCGCCATGCGCGAGTCGGGCTTTGATCCCGGCTTCCGCTTTGGGCCCTTCGACGGCTCGACGCACCACTACGCGCCGGTCTGCCTGAACAGCCTGCTCTATCGTTACGAGCGCGATCTCGAACACCTGGCTCACCTGCTGGCGCAGCCCAAAGAGGCATTCCGCTGGGACCGCAAGGCCAAGGCGCGCGGCGCGGCGATGCAGCGTTATCTGTGGCGCGCGAGCGAAGGCGTCTTTGCCGACTACGATTTCACCCGCGCGCGCACGTCGAGCTATGCCTACATCACCTCGCTCTATCCCATGTGGGCCGGCGTGGCCACGCGCGAGCAGGCAGCCGCGATGATGAAGAAGCTCAGCCTCTTCGAGCAGCCGGGCGGCTTGGCCATGAGCGCGTTCGACAGTGGCCTGCAGTGGGACCTGCCCTACGGCTGGGCGCCCACCAACTGGATTGCCGTTGCCGGCATGGAGAGTTTGGGCTTCCGCGAAGACGCCAGGCGGATTGCCAGGAACTTCATGGCGACGGTCGACACCGGCTTCGCCAAGGACGGCACCATTCGCGAGAAGTACAACGTGGCCTCGGGCAATGCAAACGTGCAGGTCAGCGCCGGATACAAGACCAACGTCATCGGCTTCGGCTGGACCAACAGCGTGTATCTGAAGATGAAGGAACTGGCGGACAAGCCAGCGGGAGCCACGGCGCCGTAGGAGCTGTCGCAGGCAATCGCATTTCAGTTCTGACGGCTTGGAGTCGGAAGAAACACCGAAAAACTCAATCGAAGTTGGCTTTGTAACCAGGGCACGACTTCAGTCGTGCCGCAAGCGCCGAAAGATAGGGGACGCGCTTTACCCCTGAGGGAGGCCTTCTCCGGCGACCGCAAGGTTAATGAGATGGCGCCAAAAACACGAGGGGCGTCCGCATCGCGGACGCC